>DATKVN010000032.1 GCA_035530055.1 bacterium
TCTTTATAAGAAGTTCTTTTTTCAATTCTATGTGATTATCTATTACTTTGATATCCCGCAGGAACAAGCCGTGCTGAGCTTCGGACCTTATCCAGTCGAGATACGCATTCCTGGCTTCTTCCGCCAGCCCGGCTTCAAACATCTTCTCCTCGGCTTCTGCTTCCCTCCACAGCTTTTCATATAACTTGAGTTTACAGGCGTCCTCCCTTCCTAACTTTATGGAACCCTCTAAACGCCCACCCACGGTGCTAATGGTTCCCATATCAATTCCAAAAATTCCGTCGATTAGCTTGAATAAGAAGAATTTATCATTTACCTCTCTTAAGAACCTGAGGTATTGCCACTTGCGGGCTTCGGTTTTACTCCGGAGTTCCATCAATCGGGGATGCTTCTTTAAGGATTCCAATACATAAGACGCCGCTGTTCCCTTCTCCGGCTCTACCTTCTCGGTTACCTTACTCTCCACCGCAAGCTCTTTCAGTCCTCCTATCTCATCCCGAAGCTTCTTCTCCTTTTTAGAATCCCTGGTAAGAGAGGCCTCAAGCGTATTCTTAAGCGATTTCAATTCCTTGACTTTCGAATTATACACTTCCTGGATATATCCTATTGCATACTTCCAATCCGGATTACTCTCATATTTAGCAATCAGTTTCTTATCATTCTTTATCTCCCCGAGCAACGTCTTCATCGTGGAGATAATTTCCTTCTGAACCCGCTTATCCTCTTTATTAAGTTCCTTCTTATCCTTCCTGACAAATTCTTCCACCCTGTTGCAGAAATCTCCTATCTTATCAAACTCGCTCCATCCTTTGTTAAGCTCGTCGTAAGTCCTCGCTGCCGCTGTGTAATCCGCTAACGAAGTTGCCTTCAATTCCCTCGCCTCCCTCAGAAGCTCCTTAGCCCTGATCAGGTGTTGCTTGGATAGATAGCCCTTTTCAGTTGCCTGCCTGGCTTTTTTGAGGTACTCTTCTGCCTTATTTAATACAGCGAGCGATTCCTCATGCAACCTTTCAGCATTCTTCACTTTTTGCCCAGCCCGGTCCAGCGCTTCTCTTATATCCCTTAGCGTTGCTTCATTGCCATATACCACAGCCTCTTTCAAATGCATAAGCGCCATAGGCGAATATTTCTCCCCCCGGGAGAAAATCAGCCCCAGGTCGCTCTGGTAAAACTGGAACAGGGCGCTGAAACTGAGTTCTCCTCTAAATCTAATATTCGACCAGGCGCTATTGACTTCTTTATACTTATTATTTAGAGACTCCAGCGCGTTTCTCACCGCCTGAATCTGACCGGGGAACGTCCGGGAAGTATCATGCGTTTCTACGATGCCAATCTCGCCAGCCATCTCTCTCAACTCTTTTAACTCTTCTTCTATCTTCGCCGTCGTAATTTCAAGGAGGTCTTCACTTAATTCAAACCCGTCCTGCGGGCTAATCTCCAACAACCTCCCCAGCTCATTCTTCGCTAACGCGACATTTTTCTCAGCCAAAACCAGCCCGGCCTCGGCTTCAAGAAGTTTACCCTCTATCTGTTTAACCCGATCTTCAATGCCTTTTTTTTCTCTCGATTCAGCATCCTTTAAAATAGCTTTACAACTCTCTATTCTTTTCTTCTCTCTTTCCACAGCCATCTGCTGCCCTCTATACGTATCCAGGGCGCGCTCAATCAGACTCCTGAAATTATTTATCCTGTTAACATGCTCAACCTGTGCCAGAATATTTTGGCCTTCTCCTATCATTTCCCTGACCGGTCTCATCTTATCCACTATAGGAAATTCTATCCCCAGAGCTACAAACCAGCACCTGTATGTCTCCAGCCCGCCTTTTGCCCAAACTCTGAGACCATCGTTATCCTTTGCAATCTCATTCAGTTTCTCCACAATTAATACGTCCAGGTTCTTTGCCGGGTCGGTAGCCTCCTTCCACTTCTCCAATACCTCCTGCAGGATTTTCGCCTTTTCTTCAGGAAGAGCCGGGATGAACCTATTGTAAATCCCCAGCGCCAAAAGGTCTCTCGCTTTGGTAAAGTTATATTTTGCTTTCGTAGCCTCAGCGACAGTAGATTCAGCCGTCTTCTCCCCTGCCACGACAACCTCTTCTGCACTCTCCGGCTCGGACAGTAAAGATTCCCCACCGGGGACAACTTCCGCTGGCGGCAGAATCTCTAACTTATAACCGGCAAAGATAGCATTCAAAATCCCACCCGCAGGCTGACCTTCAGGAACATCAGTCAATCTTAATCTAATAAATCCTATCTCTTCTAATCTCTTCAGCGCTTCTACCGTACGCCGATACTCTCCTTTAGAATGGAAGCTCATCTTAACGCTATCCCTCTCGCCCCTATTCACTTGCTGTATCCTTCTCACGAGAGAAACACGGGCGTTTACGTCCGCCCAACGCTTATAGCGCGTGTGACTCAAAACTTCTCCTAACCTGTCAAGTAGCTCCTCCTCTGAGGCCCGCTCCGCCGAAACTTCTTTCACCAGAGGAGCCTGCTCTGTCTCCTGCCGAGGTCCCTCAGCCTCTATCGCCTCTTCCTCTGGCTTCACTTGCTTCAACTGGAGTATTACTTCTTCGGTCTTATCCTCACGTACCTCGAGCTCCTTACCCACTGCCTTGGCTGGCTTTTGGGCTGCCTCCTTCTTCTCCCCTGCCTTCACCATATCATCCCGTACAGCAGCTTCTCTAACCTTTCTTTGTACCTCAACCTTTTCCTTAACCTCAGCTTGTTTTCGAGCTTCTTCTTCAGCTTTTCTTTGTGCCTCAGCCTGTTTTCGAGCTTGTTCTTCGGCGACCTCGGCTTCTTTAGTTTCTCTTCTGGCTTTAGCCTCTACTTCAGTCTTTTTCTTAACCTCAGTTTGTTTTCGAGCTTCTTCTTCAACTGTTATCCGTTTGGTTGGTTCTGCTTCATCTGGTTTTACTTTAACTGGTTCTTCTGATACTTCGGCCCGCTGTTCAGTCACTGGTGCTAACTCGGTAACCTGAGTGCAGGATAGAAGAGCTTTTACATCTCCGCCAAATTTTTCGTGTAGCTTAAGTACAAGTGCTTTTATTTCTTTATCTGTTTTCTTAAGTACATTAGCTAATTCTGACTTTGCTACTTCGCCCGTTGAAGTGAGGTAAGAAGTTGGTCCATTATGAGGACGTCCCATAAACTCATCAAGAATTATTTCGTTTGAGATAAATGATTTTGAAGTTCTATTAATTCCAATCCTACGACACATCAAGGCGAGTTCAACCTTTGGATGTCCGGCAAGATAAATTTGGGCAGTGTAGGCTAAAATCTCATTTATCACTTCTTCTGTACATCTATATCTATCCGCAATAGATTTTAAATCTACCTTCTGTGAAAAATTGAATGCATGAGTTAATTCATGGTTTGCAGTACTATTTATACGCTCCTGTTTAATATCGGAAATACTACTGTTTCCATAAGCTGATTTAAGTACTGGAATAAGGATATCTAATACAGGTTTCGGTAGAAGATTATGACTATAGTCATGTAGTATTTCTTGATATTCTCCATTATGGATCTTAGTCGCGAAATCCTGGGTGTTCTTTTCCATCACAAAAGCTATATTTGGATATTCTTTGTAGTAGATGCCACTCCCCGTCCAGATCAAAGAACTATCGGGCGAATAGTCAAATTCTCTTAATACAACAGCAGTAAATTCCCTGGCATTTCTTTTTTGAGCATAAACTTTACTAATGGTAAATTTATATATCGCCCCATAGTCTCCTAACGCACCTTTTTCAAGTAGTCCATCTTCAACATCCACTTTAAGATAAAGCCCCTTGGGCATTAATATATTCCTATTTATTTCTACTAATTCCTTATAGAAAGGAGAATCGTTATACGGAGGTTGGCCTTTGTGGCCAAAATTATCCCAATCAGTATCAAAATAGGCCTCTCTGAGAGGGTTAACAACATTTTCTATAAATTGCTCTGAAGCTTCAGGTTTCCAATAGGAGGTTAAATGGTTTTTCTTAAGATTAGCTAAGTCTTGTTTCAGCAACTTAGCTTCATCGGAAGATTCAGCGTATATCCTGGGCATCCCGGAATCCTGACGGGCTTTAGAATCTATATCTGTTGGCGTTTCTTTAGTTTGTGTGATTTTGGTTGGTTCTGCTTCAGCCGGCTTTAATCCAACTGGTTCTAAGGGTAGAGTAACTTCTTCTTCAGGCTTTCTCTCTGCCTCGGCTTTCTTGAATAGAATATCTCTTATTCGATTTGTTGTTGTGGCCACGATGTTGGTGTCAAGAAAGCCACTCATAATTTGTTGACCAGCGCGAGTGCGGGCTTCTCTCGACTGTTCCAGCATCTGGCTAAACTGACTATCCATACCAAAGACCCGCGATGTAACCACAGTAGAAGGCACTACTATGCCGGCAACCGCTGAGACGTTGACCAATCTCAGTAACCTTTCCGGCGATAACGCCTTAGCCGTCGATTCTACAATACTATTCTTAATTCTGCCCTCATTTACTGCTTTTTCTATGTGAGGTAAAACGAATTTAATAAATGATACACCAGATAATACTATCACTATGGGCACTGCTGCTATAATACCTATCTGAGGAAGGGTGAGTGATCCAATTACACCTTTAAACAAGAGAAAGATTGTTCCAAAGGAAAGCATGGAAACTATAAGATTCCTATTGAACAGAGCAACTGCGAATGCGGTACTAACCGCTTTTCTTCTGGCATCTGTATTACCGCTTATTCTGGCCGTGTGTGGGGCAACGGCTCTTGCTATTGAG
>DATKVN010000033.1 GCA_035530055.1 bacterium
CTTTAATATTTACTCCCGCATCCGAAACTGCCGAGCAGACCTTTGCCATCATGCCCACTTCATCAGGAGTCTCCACAATTAAATGATTGACTTTTGTCGCTTTAGCCATAACTTACTCACCTCCTTTTTCAATTATATCAATGGTTCCATCTCTAAAGCCGGGTGCTTCACCTTCTTCAAATATGAGAGAAGTTCCTCTGTTGTGGTGGCCACTGTCTCATCAGCAATTTTATCTATCAGGTCAGGAATTCCTTCCTCTTCGCACCTCTTTTTAAATTTATCTCCTAGTACTTCTTTGAGTTCTTTTGTCATCCATACTATGCGCTTTATCCCCCCATCAGCAGAGATAAACTTCCTGCTGATAATATAAAGTCTTCCAATACCCATAAAGCCCGGGGTCTGCGCTCCGCCACCCACAGAACCAGCCAGGGTGCTGAAAGTCATTCCTATGGGAGTCATACCAGCAAATTCCCTATTTACAATCATAAAACCATTCGTCTCAGGAAGTATAGCAATGATACACTCAAAGCACCCGCATGAAGTCTCCGGGCAACTTATTATGGAATAACCGTGGAAGCGGTCTAAAGTTTTGTTCGACTTTTGATAGATGAATTCATTCACTCCTTTCCACTCACCCCTTACCGGGTCAAGACATTCTCCTTTTTTCACCGGCTGGTTTGGTCCTGTGGGATTCAGTTCAAAAGAAGCCTTAGCATCAATGTAACTATAAGCGCCACATAATCCCAACCTCTCCGGTTTAACTATGCAAACATGATTCGGTGCAAACGATTGACAAAGGGTACAACTGAAATAGGTATCCACGCTCTCATCGGTCATTCCTGCCATACGTTCATCGCGTTCCTCGTAAGCTTTTTTTGCCTCAGAAATGTGTTTTTCCACATCTTCCTGTCGAGTGTAAATGGTAACCTGAGCCTTATCCACTATTGCCCCGAAGGTGTCGTGAAGGCGTGCGTGAATAATTACTCCAAAATGGCGAATCTTAAAGCCCTTCTTCTTCGCGTCCTTACTGATTCTTAACCAGCACATGTCTCTTTGTCCCATATGGAATATCCCCATAGCCTCGTTTAAAAAAGTATGAATCTGCCTCTCCAATATGGGCTCAAAATCCTTCTGCATCTTCCTGCCAGCTACTTCCACATAGATTCCCAAAGGCATAGCTCCACCCTCTTCGGCTTCGTCCACTTCCGGCCCAATTACTTCTATTTTTTCATCTTCCACTTCGTCCAAATCTCTTGTAGTGACATATTCAAAAGCAGTGGAATATTTCCCTCCAAACTGGACATACATCTGTTCTTTTCTTACTGTTTCCCCTTCAAAAGCAGCAGAATAGGAAACAGGAATGGGAATTTCCGTTACCCTCACCTTAACACCCCTCACTTGAATGCAGGTAGGAACCAGTTTCTTATGGTCGAGTTCTTTCACTAAATGTTCATAGGTGCAGATACCACTAGGTCTTATCTCGGGGATATCGGTATCGGCGATTATAGGAAAGCCCATGTTAATAGCTCCTGCACCAGTAGCATACTTCACATCATCCAGCTCGCCTAAAGTCAACCCAAAGGCGAATACTCTATTCTGACAATATTTGAGACACTTCAGTGCTTCTCCCTTCTTAAGACCACCAAAGGTGAGAGCCGATCTGATAGCCCAGTTGAGGGGATAGATTCCAGTTATAGTATCGCGTCCGTAAGGAACTATGTATGTTTCCCAACCCATTTGAACATTCTCTTCTTTAAGTTGGTCGATTATACTCTTGCCATTAGAACTAGAACCAACAAAACATATAATACTTCTCTTTTGAAATTCCCTAACTATCTCCACCGCCGTTTTGTTATCCGGAGCCGCACCTAATATGGCAGCAAAACCGGGCATCCTGCCATCTACCAATTGTATCCCATAACTTCTCATCCAGGTATCGGTATAGAAACCCACACAATCGGGTTGGGGTTCTTTGCCATATAGATATCTTATGGCAACAATAATCTCTTCTCCTAAGAGAGTGGCTATACCGGAATCGAGTGCATCACCAAGATAGGGAAGCCATAGAGACTGGCTCGGTTCCTCTCTCAAAAGCAACTTCGCTTCTTTCAACACAGGTACCATGTCTCCCAAATTCTTTACTTCTATTCCCAAAAGTGCATAGGCCATAGGAAGGAAGTAAGCTGTCTCGGGGAACTCAACTTTCTGTTCTTTTCCTTTCTCTTTAATCGCCTTATTTAAAGATTCCTCTGCCTCTCCCACTATTTTATGTGCGCCTCTGATTGCTGCTGTTGCCACTATCTTGGACATATTTACTCCTTTCGAAAATCAACATAGTCCCTTGGGAACTTCATTACCATTAATCGAGCGACCACCCCGCCTGCACGGGACACCTACAACGCAGAACTTCGCTCTGCAGCTACAACATTCAAAAGATAATAATATGGAGTCCTTGCGAAAGCAAGGTTTCCTCCTCCCTTTCGGGAGGACTCCAGGCTTTCTACGCCAAGAGATTCTTCGGCGATAAACGAACTATCTTCTAATAACTAATTATGGCTTCTTCAAATTCCCGCTCGGTGAATAACTCTTTCCCCTCTTTTATTATGGGCAAAATCTTGGCAAAATCGAATCTATCCTCTAAGAGCATCGTCTTTATCGGTGAAACATCTACTTTCTTTCTCATCAAAATCCCCATAACCCCTGCCTGCTCAATCCTATTGACCAGAATCATTCCCTGAAGTTTATTCTCTCTAAGTACCACTTTTTTATATACGAAGTTCTTCTCGTCCTCCTTAACCAACTGTTCATACTCTTTCTCTTTCGGTCGAGTTATCCCCATGGAAACTACCGGCAGTCCAAAAAATTCTACTGAATTCATAGCCAGAGACCCGTCATACTTCAATTTTTTCCCGACCATATTCAATCCCGCAACCCTTCCCTGAGCGACTGCACAGGGCCACAGGGCATTTATAGTCGACTGGCCAGTAATTAAATCTTTCGCCTGAGCTACATCGCCGGCAGTATATATATTTGGAAGATTGGTTTGAAGATAATCATCAACGATAATCCCATAATCAGTTTTTATTTCTGTGTCTTTTACTAACTTTAAATTCGGACTTACTCCCTTTCCCACAACTACCAGCTCGCACTCCAGTCTTCTACCATCATCCAGCACCAGGCCAGTAACTTCTTTGCCACCTAGAAATTCAACTGCAGCCAGTCCAGTCATAACCTGAATACCCTTGCCTTCAATCTTTTTCCTAATTAGATTTGCCGCTACTCTATCGAGCATCTGAGATAAGACCTGGTTCGATTTAACTATGACCTTAACTTCTTTATTCCTTGCATGGAGAGAATAGGCAGCTCTCAAACCTATCAAGCCCCCACCAAGAATAGAAACCCTGTTTACTTTATCCAGCCTATCATTAATTAATTGAGCATCACGGTAAGTCCTCAGGCCAAGAATTCCTTCCTTATCACTACCGGGTATCTCTAACATCTTGGGTGAGGCGCCTGTGGCAATCAATAACTTATCGTAAGTGAGTTCCTTTCCATTATCCAGGATGAGTTTTCTTTCTTCTGGCACCAGTTTCGTTGCCCTAACCCCGAGTAGAGCACCCACTTTTTCTTTCTCGTAAAAATCGCTGCTTCGGTATTTGAGTTTATCCTCGGCAAGTTTCCCTGCTATGAAGTATGTAATCAAGCAGCGGGAATAGAGGGAAAATTCCTCATCAGAAATAAGAGTTATTCTTCCTTCCTTATCCACACTCCTGATTGCTTCTATTGCATTAATTCCAGCTGCACTTCCTCCCACAATCACATAGTGCATAATTCACCTCTTCTCTTGCCCCAACTTTTTCTTGAACTCTTCCCAAGTACCTACAAAAAGAGCCTTTGTGGGACAACCTTCAACACAGGCAAAACTATCCTCTTTATCCGGACAGAGGTCGCACTTCAAAGCCAGACTCTCCTGCCGCGATATCGCCCCGAAGGGACAGACCATAATACACATCCAGCACCCCACACACTTATCCTCATCGTGCTTGGTAAAACCTTGTTCGTCTTTATACATTGCGCCTGACATACAAGCCTGAACGCAAGGCGCCTCCTCACAATGATGACAACGCAAAGGGAAAGGTTCCTTACTAGTGCTTCGTACAACTACCCTCTGGCGGGGTTTCTTCTCTTCCCTTATTGCCTGAAAGGTATTTTTACTTTCAGAATGCTCCACAGCACAGGCTATTTCACAAGACTTGCAACCCAGACATTTCTTTATATCGCAGAAAATCTTTCCCATTTCTATTTTACCACCATTTTTTCTCTTTCATACATTACTGGTTTCAACTTAAGTGCCTCTCGCTTCTTATTGATGTGGTCTATCATCAGGTGGGCAGCCTTTATAGGATCTGATTCAAAGGCGAAGTTCGCTCCCACAATCTTTTCCAATCTTTTAGTCAGTAAGTCAGTTACTTCTTTACTTCCCAAAATTGGGAAGGGATTGCCCAGCACAGTGAATACACCCGAAGCTACAACGTAGAATGCGATAGCCACTGCTTTCTCGCTCATCCATTCTGGAGCAGCTCCAGCAACAGGCAAGTCGGATATATCGTCACCCAAACCACCTTCGGCAACGACGTTAGAGAGAGTAATCAGGATTCGGCTGTTGTCCACGCAAGAGCCAACATGGAGAACCGGGGGAAGCCCTACTGTTTCGCATATTTCCTGCAAACCTTTTCCCGCGTATTGAAATGCAGCTTCCGGTTTCAAAAGTCCTGCCTTAGCACTGGCAATAGCTGAACAACCAGTGACTACCACCAAGACATCGTTCTTAATCAACTCCTTAGCCATCTCTACATGGCCCCAATCCTGCTTTATCTTGGGATTATTGCAGCCAACGATACCTGCTACTCCTCTCAATCTACCACTGATTATGGCATCGTTCAAAGGACGATAGGTAGCTCGGTATTTCCCTCCCAGAAATTTAAATACAGTCTCCGCAGTAAATCCCGCCACTAAATCCATTTTTTCATTGGGTATATTAACTTTCTCTTTCATTCTATTCTTGAAATTCTCCACCGCCATCCTTACAATCTTTTTGGCAATAGGCAGAGCTTCCTCTTCTTTAAACTCCACATGTTCTGCTCCGGGAAATTTTGCTTTGGGAGAAGTAGAAACTATCTTTGTATGGAAACATTTAGCTACCGAGGAAAGAGCTGGCATTATGCACTGAACATCCACCAGCATCAAATCGACCGCTCCCGTGGTTATGGCCAGTTCCTGCTGAAGGAAATTTCCCGCAATAGGAATACCATGGCGCATTAAAATCTCATTAGCAGTGCAGCAGATTCCAGCTAAGTTAATACCTTTTGCTCCGTTCTTTTTGGCAAGTTCGATGAGCTCCTTGTCCTGAGAAGCAGTCACAATAACATCTGAAAGCGTGGGCTCGTGGCCATGGACTACTAAGTTGACTTCATCCTGTTTAAGTACACCTAAGTTCACCTTGGCGCGGATGGGTCTGGGGGTCCCGAAAAGGACATCGGAAAGTTCGGTAGCAATCATAGAGCCACCCCATCCATCTCCTAAGGCAGTTCTCATACCATGAGTTATGAGATTTTCACAATCATTATCCACTCCCATGGTTGTACGATGCATTACCTCCACTATCTCCCTGTCGATTCCTCTGGGCATAATTCCCAGTTTCCGCCATAAGGCTTGTCTCTTCTCTGGAGCACGGTGAGAAAATTGCAGCTCTCCATGCTGCTGACCGAACTCAGAAAATACTTTTTCTGCCACTTCCTTTGTAATCTCTTTTTTATCTCTTCCATTAGTTTTTATTCCCAACTCGCCAGCGAGGGAAAGCAATTTCTGTTCATCTTTAACCCCGTAACCCTTTGTCTTTCCTTGAGCAGTCAATAGCAACGTATGGGCAATGTCCCGTCCGTGGTCAGAATGGGCAGCTGCCCCGGCAGCAATCATACGGGTTAAATTTCGGGCGGCAATAATCTCCGGTGTAGCTCCACAAACCCCTTTTTGAGGGCCCTCCTCAAAGGGGTCAATCCGGCAAGGTCCTAAAAGACAGTTCCTGCAGCAAAGACCAAGTTCACCAAACCCACACTGGGGAACCATTGTTTCATATCTATCCCAGGCAGTATCGATTCCTTCTTTTTCTGCAATCTCCAACAGTTCCTGGCTCGCCTTATCTATTGACTTGTCTTCCTTTTTCATTCTGCCTCCTTATTAGATTTTTCTTAATTTCTTTTATTTCTGCAATCATAGAATCTGTCACTTTATCGACTAACGTATTATTATACCAAATGAATCCCAGAATTTCAAAATCGGAACTATTCTTTCTAATGAAATCTATATCTTCATCGCCATGAACCTTATTACCCAGAAGAAAGACTCTTTCTATTTTCAAATCTTTTGCCAGAGACTTAATTCTAAATGCCGTCTCCATAGACCTCATGCTCGGCTCCACAACTACAATGAGACCATCCACTCCTTCTGCCGTACCTCTTCCTAAATGTTCTATTCCTGCTTCCATATCCAGAATTACCACATCTTCCTGACTAAAAAATAGATAGGAAAGTACTGCCTTAAGAAAAGCATTTTCAGGACAGAAGCATCCACTCCCGCCCTTCTTTACCCTTCCCATAAGTAGAAGTTTTATGCCCTGATGCTCTCTGGAAAACTTATCAGGAATATCGTCCACTTTGGGATTGAGCTTGAAGTATCCTCCCACTGTGCCGGGTTCAACCCCTGTTCTCTCTGCAATCAGTTCCTTCATCTCCACAAGGGGGACTATCTTCTCCGGTTCAGGAAAACCGAGAGTGGCTGCCAGGTTGCTGTCGGGATCAGCGTCAATAGCGATAACTCTCTTCCCATCCTGAGAAAAACTAAGTGCCAATCCTGCAGCCAGAGTAGTCTTTCCCACTCCCCCTTTACCTGTTATTGCCAATTTCATCCTTTTCTCCAACCTAACTGTTAAAAGATAGTTTGTGCCTTGGAGTCCTTGCGAAAGCAAGGTAATTAAATTCTGGAGTGTGAAACGAAAGTTTCACCCTGGTCAAGCTTTCGCTTGACACTCCACCCTCCCTTTCGGGAGGACTCCAAAACAAGAGAGAAATTCTTCAGGGTTGAACAAACTATCTTTTGACCTTAATTTCGTTTTTCACTAAGATTTTATAGGCCTTATGGATTCTCTGAGTGAGGGTACCTGGCTTTCCCTTGCCGATTCGACGACAATCGATTTCTACCAGGGGCATAATTTCAATTAAAGAATTAGTAAGGAAAGCCTCCTCTACTCCTATCAGTTCATCTAAGGAAATTCTTCTTTTATATACCTTAAGTCCCAGGCTGGTAGCCAACTCCAAGACGACTCTTCGCGTTATCCCGGGCAGTAACCCCGACTCTTCTGGTGGTGTAATTACAATTCCCCTTTTCACCAAAAAGATATTGCTCGTCGAAGCTTCAGTAACATCACCTACAGTATTGAGTAAAATTCCCTCATCAACTCCCTTGGCTTTTGCCTCTTTTCTGGCCAATATGTTATTTAGAAAGTTGAGTGACTTCAATCTGGAGAGTGGCGATGCCTGATTCTGTCTAGTCTCAACTACTGTAACTCTCCATCCTCTTTTATACTCTGAGAGAGAAAGTGGCTTGAACTTTCTGGCCACTATTACCAGAGTAGCTGAAGATTTAGATTTAGAAATTAAGCCAGTCTCGGAAACTCCTCTGGAAAGAGTAAGTCTTATATAAGCTTCGGAAAGATTATTTGTTTTTAGTATTCTCTTGATTATATTTTTTAGCTCTTTTCGAGTATAGGAGAAAGAGAGCTCTATTTCTTTTGCCGAACGGAATAGCCTATCCAGATGGTCTTCCAGGCGAAAAACTTCACCCCAATAGGCTCGCATTGTCTCAAATAGACCATCTCCATAGAGAAATCCTCTATCGAAGACGGAAATTTTTGCCTGGGTAAGATTCACAAAAGAACCATTGAGAAAGATTTTCTCCATATTCAGGATTCTTCCGACTCCCCACCCCTCCCTTTCGGGAGGACTCCAAAAAGACTCTGGAGTAGCAGCACCGCTTGCGGTGCGTTAGGAGTAGCAGAGCTTGCTCTGCGATAACTAATCGCGAGACAAGTCTCGCTACTCCAGCTCTGCGTTATTAACGCGAAACAAGTTTCGCTACTCCAAAGGCTCAGTTTATAAACTGCTTGGATGGGTAAGCGTCTCTTTCCCTTTTTCTATGGAAAGCGTTTTTATTAGAGCTTTGGCTTTATGTAGCGTCTCCTCATATTCTGACGCGGGATCAGAGTCGGCTACAATTCCGCCACCAGCGTGGAAGTATATCTTTTCACCAGTCATTACCATGGTTCTAATTACAATGTTGAGGTCGGTTTCGCCATTAAATCCTATGTATCCGATAGAGCCAGTGTAAACCCCCCTCTGATTTGGCTCCAGCTCATCGATTATCTCCATAGCCCTTATCTTGGGCGCACCTGTTATCGACCCCCCTGGAAAACAGGCTCTTAAACAGTCGATGTGGTCTTTGTCTTCCTTTAGCACTCCCTCCACCGTAGAAACAAGATGAAAGACTGTGGGATAGGTCTCCAGAGTGATGAGTTTGGGTACCTTTACAGAGCCGTATTCGCAAACTCTCCCCAAATCATTTCTTTCCAGGTCAACTATCATTATTAGTTCTGCTTTATCCTTTTCACTTTCCCAGAGTTCCCTGGCTAACTCTTTATCTTCGAGGTCGTCTCTACCCCGGGGCCGCGTGCCTTTGATAGGACGGGTCTCGACCTTTCTTCCCGATATGCGCAGGAACCTTTCGGGAGAGGCCCCTACTACACTGAGCTCAGGAAAATTTAACAAACTGGCAAACGGCGCCGGATTAATGCGACGAAGCTTCTCATATATAGTAAACGGCAAAGCCATCCGGGAGCATACAAACCTCTGGGAAAGGTTTACCTGAAAGATGTCTCCTGCCCTGATATACTCTTTGACTCTCTCTATAGCATCAAGATAAGCTGGCCGTGAAAAATTCGAGCTTATTTCCCCAATATTGTATTCTTCCCTGACTGAGAAATCTTCCCACGAAGCCTTGTTCAATTTATTCAGCATCTCTTCCAGTCGCCACTTGGCTCTCTCTCTTCTTCTGGCCGGTTCTTTTTCCGGAAGACCCGACGAAGAGATGAACAGTCTACCCGTTAAGTGGTCGAAAGATAACACCAGGTCATAAAAACCTAAATAGCAGTCGGGAAGTTGTAAATCGTCAAAGCTGTTTCTGGGCAATTTTTCCACGAAATGGCATAAGTCATAGCCAAAATAACCGACTGCTCCACCGGGAAAAGGAGAATGTCCAGAAGAAGCTAAGTTGTACTGAGAAATGAGCCGTTTGAGGACATCAAAAGGGTCTCCCGAGAATCTCTGAGTCTGTCCTTGTTCACAAATTTCAATCTGGTCTCCCTTGCTCTTGAACACAAGAAAGGGCTCACTACCGATGAACGAATACCTGCTGAAATTGCCTACGGAACCTCCACTTTCCAGGAAAAAGCTATAGCGGCTATTCAGAAATTGCCGGAATAACTTATGTGGAGGAGATAAAGTGGAAATTTCTCCTATCCACTGTAAGGGTTCGACTAACTCCTTCACTCACTCACCCCCGGAAATAGCTGGTTTTAATATTATCGGAAACTCCTCTGGTCAACTTCACTACTTTCTCAGCAACCTCTACCGGTAGAGTTCCTGTGCCGCAACTGGGAGTAATCAATAAGTTCTCCAGAATCCTTTCTCTCTCTACGCCTTTACTCCCTAAAAGTTTTAATCCATCTTCGAATCTTTTAATTAAACTGTTTATCTCCTCTTCCATTACCTGGGAGGATGCGGGCACAATTCCCCAGGCTAAGTAGCGGCCTTGACTTAAAAATTCTTTCAACTTCTCCGGGTACAAACTAATGGTTTCCAAATAACTATATGCATCAAAACTTATAATGTCCACTTTTGTGTCCATAAGAATCGACCAGTCTGTGTTCCCACAACAGTGTATCCCGGCAATCGCTCCCTCTGATTTAATGGAGTCGATAACCTCATTTAGATAATTTACTACTTCATCTCGACTTAGTGAGACGAAAGCAGAACCAAAGGATGCAAGATAGGGTTCGTCTATAAAAATAATAATTTGAGGGAAGACTTCTTTCATCCTGGTAATCTGCCAGCGAGCCTTCATCCCACAAGTCTTCACCACCGCATCCACAAGCTGCTCGTGGTAAAGAATGGATTTTCTATTTTCGTCGGTAACAGTAAGGCCGAAACTAATAGGACCAATAAGTTGTCCTTTAAGCGCCAGAATACTAACTTCCCCTTTCTCCTGGGAGAGTTTCTTTCTTACTTGTTCCATAAGGGAATAGAACCCTGCTGCGTAATCCTCACTAATCTTAAAATAATCGACTTTGTTCTCTATTATCTTTTCATAGAACTTCTCTAACTCCCCACTTATATCTCCTTCTGTCTGGAAGTAGACCTTTCCTTTCTCCTCATCTAAGACGAGACAAGGCATCCCTTCACTCGCCTGTATATACATATTCTCCCGTAAATTACGCTTGGGAAGTTGTGGCCAAGCCGGTATTTGAGGAAAACTCTCCAACACTATCTCACAGGCTCTGTCAACGTCCTGGTGGGGTAAGCTGCCAATCGCTGTACACACTCCCTTAAATTCCATTCTACTAGCCCCCTGGAGTAGCAGAGCTTGCTCTGCGATAACGCGAAACAAGTTTCGCTACTCCAATCGCGAAACAAGTTTCGCTACTCCAATCGCGAAACAGGTTTCGCTACTCCCTTTTTTACTTTTTCTCCCATTTCAAAAGTTCTGTAACTTTTCCCAGGGTCCCGCCTTGTTTAATCTCTTTTCGTATCCTGTTCTCCCTCTCTAATACGTCCATTGCCCGATTGGTAATTTCTACAACTCTTTTTTGAGGGATGACTACCACTCCGTCATCGTCTCCAAAGACCCAATCCCCGGGAAAGACCCTTACCCCGCCAACTTTTACAGGCACGCCCATTTCACCAAATCCCTTAGGCTCGCCTGCTGTGGGCGTAATAATTCGAGCAAAAGCAGGGAATTTGAGCTTCCTGATTTCTACCACATCCCTAATCGCTCCATCAATTACTACTCCCTCTATATTATTTTCCAGGCAACTGTTTGTAGCCAGCTCTCCCCATACTGCCGGTTCAACCCCTCCGGCATCAATCACAATGACGCTCTCTTGAGGTGCCTCATCGATTGCTTCCACTGTCTTCGCCCAGTCTCCAGGATAGGTCCTCACTGTGAATGCAGGTCCGATCATCTTAACGCCAGAACATACTGGACGAATACCTTTCAGTTCCCCCTGACGATGCATAGCATCAGAGATGTTTGCTGAAGAGACCTTGGAAAGCATCTCTCTGATATTCTCCTCAGAAACCCTTTTAAACAGTTCGCTTTTGATTTTAATCTTTTTTTCTATTGCCTTTTTAATTTCTGCGGTTGCCTTTTTGGCGTCTACGTTTTTAGTAATCGCTCCTCCCACAATAATAATGTTTGCCCCTGCCTCCACTGCTTCATGGGCGTTTTCGGAATTGACTCCTCCAGCAACAGCAATGGGAATTCCTATCTTGCCGGCAATTGCTCTCACTCCTTGAAAAGATGCTTTTCCTTCCATCTGCTCATCTATTGAGGCATGAACACCTATATAATCAGCACCCATTCTCTCAACCTCTTTTGCTCTTTCCCAGAGCGCATCAACTTCTAACAGGTCTACCATTATCTTTGCTCCGTAATGTTTTCCTGCCTCAATACATTCTCTTATGGTAGAGTCGCTGGCCAGCCCGAGAACAACCACCACATCAGCCCCTGCCTTGGCAGCACTCTCCACCTCAATTCTCCCCACATCCATTATCTTCATATCAGCCACCAACGTGGCCTTGGGAAACCTCTTTCTCAGCTCCCTCACCGCATCCAATCCACTACTTTTAATAAGGGGCGTCCCTGCTTCAATCCAATCCGCTCCACCCTGTAAAGCCTCCCCGGCAAGTTTTAATGCCCTGGGCAAATCAATAAAATCTAATGCTACCTGAAGTATAGGTTTCATTCCTGTTCCCCAATTATCTGTAGAATCACTTCTCTCTTTCTGGATCGGTTGTCAAAATCGACAAAGATAATCTGTTGCCATGTTCCCAAAATCAGCTCCCCATTTTCGAAGGGGACGGTCAGAGAGGGCCCCAGAAGACTTGCTCTCAGGTGTGAATGAGCATTACTGTCAAGATGGGTCTTATCGTGAAGATAACCTTTCTTCTGGGGAACGAGTCGCTCAATGACAGCGAGAAAATCTTCCACCAATCCCGGCTCATACTCCATAGTGGTTATCCCCGCTGTAGCTCCGGGAACAAAGATATTAACCACCCCCTTCCCCAGACCAGTCTCCTCTAAATTCCTCACAACCCGCTCGGTAAGGTTGACAATATCCACATTCCCTTGAGTGGAAAAACGAATCTTTCTAGAAATTATTCTCATTATTTTTTCTCCCTTTGCCACTTACAGGCAGTAAGTGTGTTTCTTAACAGCATCACCACTGTAAGAGGACCGACTCCACCGGGCACTGGAGTAATATAGGAAGCCTTCTCCACTGCTTCTTCAAACACCACATCGCCAACTGTTTTCATTTTGCGTTTTCCTTCGCTATCGACAACAGGTTTCCCTGCCTCATCCAGAAGTGGAACTCGATTTATACCCACATCGATTACAATTGCTCCCTGTTTAATCATAT
>DATKVN010000034.1 GCA_035530055.1 bacterium
TCCAAGCTGAACCTCTATCTTCTCCTTGCTTGGCTCGGTCGTAAATATAGGTACGTTGCCAAATAGGTCTATTAATTCCAGCAAAGAACCGATATGGTCTATATGAGGATGACTGATAAGCACAAAATCTATACCCTCATCAATTAAATCAAATTGCGGCATAAACGGCTGCGTTTCCTTAATGCCCTGACCACAATCAAGGATGAATCGCGTATAGCCTGCTTTAACATAGAGACAACTTCGTCCAGGACCTTCGACTCCGCCAAGAGGTATTACAACTACCTTTTCTGCGAATTTTCTTCTTTCCTTTACATGCATATGTTTGGAAGCATTACGGCATTCTCTCCTTCGCTTATCTCTGTAAGCTTTCAATTTATCAAGCAATTCTTCCCTATAGTATCTCTTTTGCTCACTAGTGAGCCTCGTAGGAAGTTCTTGAAGGAATGGCTCTACAATCTCTTCCCATTCGGATGGAATCAAGTCCACTGATTTGTATAATGTATGTCTCTCTCTGCCATGCCTTATTATCTTTTCCCTGACAAGTCCGAGGTAATGCAGTGTTCTCAAATCCGGTTTGATTGTATATTCTTCAGACCTGTTGAGTATATCGGCAATCTCCTTAGCAGAGACAAACTTTCCCTTCTTTCGGAGCGTCTCAAAAACCCTATATAGATGCCCTTCATAACTATTAAATAACTTAATAGCTTTGCGACGTATTCTTTCGATTTTTCTTCTCTGCGTCCAGTGGGCTATGGATTCGTGCGAAACCAGTAGATATAGAATCTCGTCTCGCAAGAAATCGAAATGAAGGGAGAGATATTGCGTCCTTAGGAGATCTTCATCTTTCTCAAGTATGCGAGGAAAACCCTTACCTGTTAAGAGAACCTCCAATGCATGCAAAAACTCCTTATACATACCTTCTTGTAGAAGTATATATACTATCTGCTCCTGAGTCTCTATTGGCCAGACTACTTTCTCATATCTTTGTATAAGTTTAATTGTCTTAATCTTCCTTCTATAAAACGTCTTAGCTCGCCACCTATTTCCAAGGCTTTCATATCTATGGCCTAATACACCATATGCACTGGCGAGTCTTATATAATCACTTCTGAATTCTTCTCTTCTTGTCTCACCATCCCAATCTCTCCATTTTTCTTTTAATCTCTTTCTTAAAAGGTCGTTGGCTTTCTTTTCTCTCCTCAACGCAGGTTTTATCTCATTTTGCAATACTTCGATATCTTTTCTATCAAGCATTTCTAATCTTGCTTTCACTATATCAGGTGAACATATAGACCTCTCTTTTTCATCAACTGTTAGCCTTCTTTCCTCTTGCAATAGAGCATGCATTTCCTTAGGAGGTACCTTCTTTTGGCTCAGCAAATTATAGGTATCCAGAAAACGCTGCTGTTGATTAAGCAATATTGCAAGAATTTCCATATCCTGGCGTCTATCTAGTCGGAGGTTGTCTAAGAACTTCATTGGCGTATATAGGACATTACGTCTTCTTCCAGGGGAGAAGGGCCTGAAGACATCTCTTTTTCTATCGGAATAAAGTAAGGATGTCTTCATATCAGTAAGACCAAGTATTGTTGTAACCTTTTCGAGTCCATCGGCTCGTTCGATGAATCCTTCTTCCCTCAAAATCTCTATGGCCTTTTTAATCTTCTCAATTCTTCTCTGATTTTTCTGATAATCGGGATGGGCCGGTTCGATTACATCCGGTTTTTCTTCGTTCGGATTTGTGGAATATTTTGAACCTTCAGGCATCAGTAAGACTGCCTTCTTATAAGAACGGATAATGCTATCTATTCTAAAGTGATAACTAAGGGCAACAAGGTCTTCTTTTATAGCGCTTAGATATCTCCATGCTACCACCCCTAGAATAGTAAATAGACCGACGATTCCTGCTCCAACGACCCACCACGCCCCTTTTACTATGGCAAATGCTGTTACCACTGATATCGTAAAAGCCCCCAAAATGCCAATTAAATCAAGGTCAATGGCAAAACCGCTTGGTTTTTGTAAATTATCCGGCAGATGAAAAATGGTCCTCACTAAGCCCACATTGACGGCAAAATGTGCCAGCGTTAGTCCAGCGATAGCCAAAATGGTAACAGGGTGCATAAGGCCCAGGATGGGAATAAACGTTGCTACTCCATAGGTAACACCAGTTAATCCCAAAACAGTGGGTGAGAAGAAATCTTTACGATTACCAAAAAGATGCGGTAACCAGAAACCTAACCCAATAATTAAGGGCATAAAGATTTGATAGCCCTCAGGGATGAACAGTGCTCCTAAAAAGAACACAAGAGGAGTCTCAAGCCAGGCAAAATAATGGATATAGGTTGGATTAGACCACCAGGCACCGCCGCCCTGCGGTTTGCCCTCCACGCGTTTTTGGTCGGCGGACTTGCGCTTGGTAATAGCTTCTCTATATTTTCCTATTTTAGTAAGTATTTCTTCAGGGCTTAACTGGTCAAATATTACCTGTCTGTTAAAAAGAATCTTATCTGCTTTGTCCTGTCCTATCATATTTCCTAATTTAGATTTTAACTGTGAAAAATTGTCCCAGCAAAATTCCCACTCTTTTCCATATTCTGCTGTCATTCTATCAATGTTTGCGCCTTGAGCTACTTTTTCTACTGTTTCTCTTGCTGCTTTTTTAAGAACTATTATGCTGTCTTCAATCTCTTCCGCCAGGTCTATTATTCGAGCCCTTATCTGCTCTTCAGATACCGGTTCCGGTTCGAATTTCATTGAGCGTGTCTTGCTTATCGGGACATGTGTTTTTCTTGTTGTTCTTGCTGTGGGTAGAGGTTTTTTTTGCTTCCGACCCAGTTGTGCTGTTTTCTTTTTCTTCTTGGAAGTGATTCCCAGCCAGTCTCCAATATTATGCCTGTAATGAAAAATGAGACTAAAAACGGAAATTCCTAATGTTATGACTACAGTCCACCGGTTGAATAATCTTGCCTGTTGCATAACCGGTGGCTTTTCCTTAACAGCCCCTGAACCTGTCATAAAAATATTGATATATCGCGCAAGAATAAGTGATAAGATAATGCTTGCAGCAGCATCCACTGCAAGTTTCCTGAATGTGGGAGATGTCAATCCGGCTTGGGGTTGGACGCCGAATGTCGCTTTTATGTTTTCTTTATCGGCATCTGACAGGTTCCAGAGTTTTTGTAGTTTGCTGCAAACGACCTGGCCAACCTCCTGGGTATTATCAAAGGAACCCGAACGGATAAATTCTTTGCATTTATTTTTGCCATAAATAACTTCAAATTTCTTCCGGACTGTATTATATTGAAAGACGAAGGGCAGAGCACTATTGTTCCTTCCCGCGGCAACTCCTAAAGCAAATGCGTCTTTCCCACTCGTCAACACTTCAGGCAAAAAGTCCATATCCTCTATTACTTCCCTGGCACCGAGTTCATCTTTCCAATTCTTTAGTTCAGCGAATGCCTCTTTTAGCTCCGCTGGAGGAAACTGAGAATAGAGGATTAAAGTCCTGCCACAAAGATGAATCGCAAAGACTGTCCGGGATGCTTGGCTTCCTAATAGAAGCGTTGGCCTTAATGCCCCTACAATCCCTGCTATTGCTCTCTCAAAGTCTGTCCTCTTCTTCCGGGGAGAAATTTCAATGTCGGAAGAATAATCCTCTCCCAGCCGCGGAGTTACCACTACATAGGATGTATTCCTTTCTCGCAGAAGTTCTGTAATCCCTGGCGTATGGAAACCTCCGGCAATGAGAACGGCAACTGTCACTCCTTCTTTTTCCATTTGGGAGATGGTGTTATCCACTAAAGCCTGGTTTCTCTTTAAAGCAATCTTATAGAACTCTTCAAATTTTGATAGATTGGCCGTTATTTCGGGCGCCATAAATGTCGCCCCTACATCATTTACTGTAGGGGACGGACTCTGTGCCGTCCCTAATGGGTGGCCACGGAGTGCCACCCCTACATTCCCGCTTTCCTTTGTTCGGCCACGGAGTGCCACCCCTACTGGGCGACCACGGAGTGTCGCCCCTACGTTATGTCTGGTAATGAAATCGGAGAACATCCCTGGAGTTATTTCATTGTGGTGTTTGTAATAATAAGCGAGGTCTTCATTGGAAACCTTGAGACTCACCAGGTCCTCTAGAACACCAAGCATCCTGGAAAGTTTTACTAATTCCCTCTCCTCTTCTCTCTCGCATAGTCTCAGTTTAACTTCTTCCTCCAACTCACTAATCTCTGAGAATAGCTTATTCTGGTCTATCCTGTCGTAGAGTTTGTTGTACCTGATATACAAGTTGAGATTGGGATACTCATTCTTTCCTTCCTTAGAAGTCACAAGCTCGGTCAGTATTCTGGGGTCTTGTGACCTCACTCCCTTACCCATCCTGGAAGAGAGAGACTGGAGATAAGTATAGTATTCAGCCGATGTTACCTTCCCTAATCTATAGTCAAGGCTCATAACCAGAAGGTCGGATAGTTCATCGTTAGTTAACTTCTTGCTCAGCTCTTTTATGTATTCTGACCTCTCGGAATCTACTCTGGAGAAGTCTATCTTTTCCTCAAGTTTAGATGTCTCGACAAACAATTCGAAATTGGGATATTTTGCCGTTGGGCGACCACGGAGTGTCGCCCCTACATTTCCCTGTGAAAAACCATAAAGGTACTGGCAGTATTGACTGAGGGATATTTTCTTTTTCTGGTAGGATTCTATCTTTGATTCTAAATCTTTTAATCTCTTGTTATACAGGCGGGCTTTAAGTGGGTTAATCTCTTCCTGAACTTTCCGGAAGTAATTCCTCAACCTTTCTCCTGAATATATGCCTTCGTCAAAGGCTTTCAGGTTCTTTTCATATGCCCGTTTGTCCTCCACTCCATAAATGTTTACAACTGGCGCCTTTTTATCTCCAGTTATGGCAAAATATTCCTCTCCGGTAATCTTTCCTTCCTTAAGAAATTCGCTGGCTACTTCCTCCTTTATCTTTTTTTCAGGGAAAGTGGAGAGAAGTGTGGTATCCACAAGACCCGAGGAACCTTCAACACATATCAAAAGAGGCAGAGTAGACTCTTTAGCTACACCCTTCTGGAGATACTTCAGGATGTTGGCGCTGTTTAGCTGGGCTTCAGGACTGGAATGGGCATCCTGGATGTGGATAATCAGTCTATTTCCCATCCCTTGGGGCTTATCGCTTGACCCTTGCGTATGGACTTCTTTTACTGTGCCATATTCGGAAGGAACGGTGAATAGATTTTGAGGAGTGATAAGTGAGGATACTTCACCTGCTACGTCTTTCTCTTCGAGCTTCTTTCCTAAATCTTTTCGTTTATCTGATGGGTGAGGTTTTTCCTGGGTAGCAAGTAGCTTCTGCCTGGCTTTACGCCTCTCTCTCCAGAAACTTCTATCCGGCACAGAAGCTCCCACTACCTGGGTGAAGAAAAATACGCTGCTTACAACAAGCGCCAGGACTCTAAGCCATATTTTATTTGCCTTGCTACACCACCAACTAACCATCTTCTCCCCTGTAAAGCTTTCGCTTTACACTCCTGGAGTGTCAAACGAAAGTTTGACCAAGTAAAGCTCTCGCTTTATACTCCAAAGCAAAAGAGCTCCCAAGTTCTTGACACTAACGAATAAATTTGTAATCTTGACATTCCTGACTAAAAATGATATGTTTATACAGCTTGGCAAGGAATGCCTCGTGAGTAGGCAATCAGAAAAATGCGTGAAATTAGACGAGGCTCTCCTTAACAAAATCGTATGAAGAAGGAGGCAATTATGAACAAAATTACGGTAGAAATTAATCCCCAGGAAGTTAAAAGAGCTATTTCTAAACTTCCTCCCAAAGAAAGAGTTAAATTTCTGGAAGAGCTTGAAGAGAAACTTTTTCCTTATAGGTTCCGACAAATTATCTCTATCCTGCGCTCTAAAGCAAAAAAACCCGTTTCTCTTAAGAAGGTCACCCAAATCTGTAAGAAAGTAAGAAAGAAACTCTATGAAGAAGAAACTAAAGGTAGTAATTGACACCAACATATTCATTTCTTCCTTATTAGGGGGAAGAACGGTCAAGTCTATATCCCAGTATTTTGAAGAGAGAAAGTTTGTATTAATATTATCGGAATTTATTATCAAAGAAATTAAAGAAGTATTAACCAGCAAAGAACTGGGTAACATCTCAATCAGAGACGTAGAAGACTTATTTAAAACTATTGATATAAACGCTGAATTTGTAAAACCATCAATAAAAGTAGATATCTGCCGTGACTTAGAAGATAATAAGATTTTAGAAACTGCTCTTGAGGGCAAAGCCGACTTTATAGTATCGGGAGATAAAGATTTACTTTCTCTTAAATCGTTCCACAAAATTCCTATAGTTTCCTTTAAAGAATTTCTGAAGTGTTTAAAGAAATAAACAAAACTATTCTTCCTCCCAAGCGAGGCTGAAGTTTGGTTGGAGGAGACCTTTTCTGCTTCCCGGGAAGCGAGGAGTTTCTGCCTGGCTTTACGCCTCTCTCTCCAGAAACTTCTATCCGGCACAGACGCTCCCACTACCTGGGTGAAGAAAAATACGCTGCTTACAACAAGCGCCAGGACTCTAAGCCATATTTTATTTGCCTTGCTACACCACCAGGCTACCATCTTCTCTCCTCATCACGAATTCCCATTGAGAATGTTTTGTAGCAGCAAAGCGCAAGCTTTGCTTTCTTTCAGCAGAGCTTCGCTCTGCAGCTACATTCTCCCGCTATCGCTTTGTAGCTACATCCTCTCGTTATCGCTATGCGGTTCCCGTTAGACCCCCTTCATTCTGGTGGACTCTTGTCCATTTCCAGACCTCTCATCTTATCTAATAGATTATCAAAATCGATCGGTTTAAATAAGTAATCTGCTGCTCCCATCTCCACTCCTCTCTTCCTGCGAATTCCGTTAACTACTGATATCATCATCACTGGAATTGAATTTAGCGCTTCATCTCTCTTGAGAGCTTCCAGTACTTCAAAACCATCCATTTCAGGCATAAGCACATCTAAGGTAATAAGATCTGGAGGACTTGCTTTAGCCTTCTCTAACCCCTCTTCCCCACTCAAGGCAAGAGTTGCTTCATATCCTTCCGCTTCTAAATTAATCTTAATCAGATATCCCACAGGGAAATCGTCATCAATAATTAAAATCTTACGCAACTTCATCGTAATCCTCCTTCAGAGAATATACATTCTATATTAACGCCAAGCTTTGCTTTCCTGTAGGGGACGGACTCTGTGCCGTCCCTTGGGCGACCACGGAGTGTCGCCCCTACAATGCAGAGCTATCGCTCTGCAGCTACATCTCCCCTACTCTGACCGTCCCCAAGGAAGAGGGGAGTTTTATACAAAAAAGGCCGGACTGTTCGTAACGGGTTCCCCATACTCGTTATCGGCAGCCCGGCTAGTTCAACTTCAATGTTGTCTATCTATGTAACCCCGAGGCTTTGCGCCCCCCGATTGCTCGGGGTTTGCCCTTTCGGAATATTAAAACGTTATCAAGAATCTGTTGTAGGGGACGGACGCAGTTTATGCCGACCTTTCGGCATGCCGTCCCTTCCTTTGGGCGACCACGGAGTGTCGCCCCTACAATGCAGAGCTATCGCTCTGCAGCTAAAGATTATGCCTGAATTTCATATATCGTCTCTTGAGCCTTGATTCCATCAAGATATTCCTTATCTACTGGCGCTGCCGGCAGAATAATCATACCATCCTTCCTAATCTGAGGCAATAACTCCTCTGCCCTTCCAGGATACTTCTTCTCTATGAACTCTATCAACCATTTAGAAACTTTACCCTCTATTGCCACTACCAGTCCTGCTGCTGTGGATAATATCTCTCCCTTTTCCGCAGGATTAAGCACGATCCAGAGAGTCTTCTCCATAATCTCTCTCTGTCTTGCTTTCTGCCATCTATCCTCGCTATCGGTAACAATACTGACTTTAATCCCATTACCGCCTGTCGTCCCCAGTAACCTCTCAGTGATGATGGAGAATACTGCCTCAGCACTTATCTTCTTTTGAGTCCTGGATATGCCTACTATTCCTCCCACCTTCTTCAATGTTTCCCGGTCAATTATCAATTTCTTATTTATTATCCTCGCCACATCCTCTGTTGATAGACCACACGCACTCATAAGGTCCCTTAACATTTGTTCTATGACTTCTTCAGTTACACCTTCTTCACTGCAAATAAAGGCGAAGTTGACCCTTTTGAGATTCTCTTCTTCTTTTGCTGCATCAATTATGTTCTTCATAACTTTGAGAGCCCCCATACTCTTCGGCCTGACTCTCAGCGTTCTCTTCATCATGGAATGAGTGGGCTCTTCCTCAAGATCCATTTCCACGAGAGTAGATAAATCGACCGCGACTACTCGTGTCACTTTGCCGCCTAAGCTTTCTCGTCCGATTTTATACTCTGAGAACGGCTCACCCTCTCGCAAGCTGAAGCTTGCGGCTACCCCGGACGGTATTTCTTCTGATCGGTAGCCGGCGGCTTTAGCCGGCGATGACTCTATGCCCTTCTCAGTTGGACTGATTCTCATAAGATACCTGAGGGCAGTAGCAAATCCTCCCACATAGAATAGTGCGCCTATCGCCTCCCTGCCCCGTAAACTAATCTCCAGTACAGGATACCCTCCCTCTCTGAGTTCTTCAATCGCCAAACTCTCTTTTTCTCTTCCAACTTTCAAGCGTATAAACGCTGACTTCTTTCCAAATTCTCTGCCAGCGGCAAATTCTTCTTTCCCTATCACAATAATTTCCTTCCCTTCTTTCCCCAGAGGCGAAATAACTCCTCGCCATACCTCACCAAATTCTGCCAGTTCCTCAGGCAATACCAGAACTATCTGGCGCCCTGCCTGCCTCATCGTTTCCTGGAAGGCTGCCAGTCTTACACCCAGGTTCTCCTCGGCATTCTCTTCTCTACATATCTCCATTCCTCTTATGCCACTCTCCACAAATCCCTTTATATCCACACCTGCCAATGCTAATACAAACAAAGCGCCTTCGCTAAATATTGCAGAAGAACCACTTATCCCTTCAGGAACATCAAATGTCCCCAGGAACTCCCTCTCCCTGGCTTCTTCAGCAAATGGAGTATTAGTTTCCGTTATTGCCACGAAGTGCTTACCTACCTGAGATGCAATCTCCTCAGTGGAAATTCCCCGGGCTTTGTATAATTTGGTTAACTTATCATACAAATATTTTACAGGCTCGGCAGAGGAAACCACAAACAAGGTCTCCTCCGGATTTATCTCACTTTCCATCGTCTCTTTTAGTGCCTCGGGACGCATAGACTCCAAGACAGAGATTTCAGGATAACCTCTACTCTCCCCTGTTATGTCCGCTGCCACTTCCGTATATAGCCTGGCTTTTTCTCCAATCACCACCACTCTCTCATAATCTCTCCTCACCATTATGGCTAACTTTTCAATTCCTTCTGTTTCTACCGCCATCTGCTTCGGAAGAGATGTCCAGCCCAATAATTGAATAATCTCTGGACTCTCCTGTTCAAAACCTTTCTTCACCACTAACCGCCTGGCAAGTTCCAATGTCTTCCTAATTTCTTCCTCAGATATTCCTTGTCGCGGACCGAGCAAGCTCATCAACAGGTCTGCTCTTCTTGAAGGCTTGCGGAAAATGGCTGCAACAAATCTCTGTCCTCCCTCAAACAAAGACTTAAGCGCCTGCCACACAGCTTCCAGCCCCAAAACCTGAGGTAATCTGACTCGCTCCACTTCCACGATACCAGTTCCTGCAAGGCTAACCTTCCGGTACATAGCCGAGACGCCAATAACCGCGACAGCACAAGCCAATACTCCCCATCCTAATCCAAAAGGAAATCCAAAACTGCTCTCCAATCCAGCATGCTGCCCACTGTTTATAATCTCCCCGACTGCCCCAAACACATCTGAGTTCATAAATAATAGAATTCCCAATCCACCAAAGAAACGCTTAACGATGAAGTGATCAGGTGATATAATCTTACCAGAAGGCTTTGTTTCCACAGGCGTGGTTAATGCCCGGGATATTTCTTTTGCCCTTTTCGGGGTTATAATTGTAATGCCTGTATGCAAAGGAGCAGACAGCATCATCTTGGCAATATCATCAGAAAGCGTAGTTCGCACATTGCCCCAGTAGAAATCATCAGCATTAATAGAAACTCTATTACCTTTGATTATCCACTGATGCAGAGGATGTCCCCTATACATAGCTATCTTCTGGGTGTTCGTGTTTGCGGTGGGGCATGTTTGAATCTCAATACCATTATCTCTGATGTACTGTAGTAACTCTTCAATCTTTTTAAGATTAGAACCATCCTCAATAGCTTCACCTGCAGAAGAATAACCTTTCTTAGGACCCTTTGTTATTATAGAACCTCTTGGCGCTAAGATAGTTCCGTGAAGGACTGCTCCGATTCCTCCACTCTTTGTTATTCCATCTTCCACAAATTCAAGATGCTTTCTCACCCGTTTCTCACGACCCGGTATATCGGCTATTTCCTTTTGTCTATCTGTTGTGTACTCCTTCCTACTAGGTAACTCTTTGGTTGCCCTGTAAGTATGTCCCATATCACCTAAATGAGCCATTGCCTCCATGCCCTGAGCCCGGGCCTTCTCGATGACACGTTTATAATCTGAAGTCTTACTAAAGTGTGTATTCATTCGAGCGTCAATAATGGCCTCTGCACCTGAAAAATCAATGCCTATTATGCGATTTCTGTATTCTTCACTTTCTTCTCTCAATGCAATAATTTCATTAACAACTTCTTCGACATTTGCCACAGAATTCTTCTCACTATGTCTGGCGAATGAAGCAACTAATCTTGCAGAAAATTTCCCTCCGTAGATTTCTTGAGCAAGTTGTTCTGCCTTGGAAAAGCCAGCTATGATGGCCTTTACCACTTTCTTTATATCCGGTTCAAACTTCCTCGAGTTTACACCGATTAATACCCGGAGGTCCCTCACACCATCGGCAAAGTGTTGTAATGCGACATGAGTAATCGCTCTTTCCAAGCTTGCTAAATCATACACGCCATCTCCACGGCTAAAGCCAGTTCGTGCATGTAGCCCTAAAACCTCTAAAATTACCTGTTTTGCTCTATCAGGGAGTTGGTGCCATAACATATCTTTCTGAGCGCAATCTTCTAACAAGGCAATACGCTCCCTTCTATCAGCAGCATCTAACTCCATTTTGTCCACAGCCTCTCTGAATTTTGTTAAAAGAGCTCTGTTGAATAGAATCATCTCGTTCCATACAAATCCTTCGTGGATAGAGTTGCCTATATGGGCATGCCAGTGTCTCTTCGGCCATGCCCTTACAGCGGATACAACTGCCTGATATGCTAAATTTCCGTAATCAAATTCACCGTCTTCTCTTTTAACCTCAGTGATTAATTCATCTATGGCACTTTTTGCTTTTTTCCCTACTCTATCCGAAACTATATTTAAAATTTCAATAATGTGCCTATTACCATCAGAGGCAATTTCTTTCTCCAATTCTGTTTCAATTGCTTTAACAACATTCAAATCTTCTTTACTTAGACCAACTCCCGAGATTTCAGAAGCCGAATCAACGACCAGCAACCTCTGCCGGCCGGACAGATGAGAAATCATCCATTGCTTTTTCTTCTCTATATAATTTCTTATATCTTTCTGGTAAACCCCCTCTTTCATTCCATACTCAAGAACTAATTCAATGATAGGTTTCTGTTGAGCTTGAAGCTTCTTAACCTCTCTCAACTGTCTCTGGTTCACTCTATATGTGTATCTACCGACCTTATAGGTAGTACGCTTCAAGATACGAATCAGTGACTTAAATTTCTCCCTGTCATTATAACTTCTTATTAACACTTTCCAGAATTCTTGAGTGTCAATATCTTCATCAGCAATAAGTGCAGCAAGCATATCTGCCTGCTGTTCAGTATTTAGTTTATGGAAGTTTATTACCTTCTGAAGGTCAGTCCTTAATTCGCCGAGGGCTCTCTCTTCTACTGTGGTAGGATTAGCGTGGCTGGGGTCTAATTCTTCGGTGAGTTCTGCTTCAATTAATGGTACGGAGACTAAGGTATCGTAATCTAAGATTAAAATCCCGGCCATCCGGTCAGCTAACTCTTTATTCCCAGCTACAAGCTGCAGCCGGATGGTACTTAAGTCAGGGTAAGTCTCCAACAGATTGTTCACTGCTCTTTGTAGATTATCTGCCCTTTTATTCTCACCTAAACTTCTTAAATAATTTAAGACCTCGTCAAAATTACCTTCTTCTAAAACAACCGGCTTATTGAGTCTCCAGGTGTCAGTGGCTGGAACTCTCTTTTTGATGCCTGAAGTCTCAGGTTCGGGAGAAGATTCCGCTCTCCCTGCTAATCTTTCCTCTAATAACTGTTGTGCGCCAACTGTTCCTGGAGCAGGCCAAACTCTAACGTTACCAGGCAGGTCTACATCAGGAGCGAATATCCAGCCTTCCGACCCGGGAAATACCCTGGATATCTCCTTATTTCCCATAATTAAGATACTGCCTTCATCTATTTGCTCTCCTAAGATTCTGCGGACCACATCGGCTGGATCTATGTCCTCTATTACCATATCAACAGCGCCAAACTCGCCCAACTTGGCTGTAACGGGTAAGTTACTTCTTCGGAAGCGCCAATTCAAATATTGACATACCGGAACCCTGAGGTCGTAAACAGAAGGCCTCTTCCCAAAATTACATGCAAACCCCGTTTTACTCTTAACACTCCTAATCAGTACGCCGGCAACAGTTCGTGAAAGGTTCGTTCTGAAGCCCATTTCAAGGCTAATTTGCAACTCTCTTCCATTAAACGGGACAGGGTTAGGGTCTATAAACTTACCTTCCAGAGAAATCAACTGCTTGTCCAAACCAAATATTCTATACGCTTCTTCTACTATCTCGTCCCATTCTGAAGTTCGAGCAGCAACTTTCTCCAGGTGATGGGTATACAATGGAGTCTCGATCAAATGACCACCCAGGTCAAAATCATAAGCTACTGCTCCTGAACAGGGGGCGATTATTATTTGAGACCGAACTTTAGAGTCCAAATGGTCTGTCAGATAATTTTTTATCTCTGCCTTCCCAAAACCAGTAATGATAATCCACCTTCTGGTACGATCCTTTTTCAAAAACCGATTCAGAATCTCAGCCATTTCCCGGTTAGTATGTAGCAGCGTTTTCGTGCGTGCATCTATGTTAGTGAGGCTGGGCACCATATCAGAAATGACAATTTTAGGGGGCGCTGCCAATCTAGCCTCTTTTTTGAGGACCTCCCTAGTTTCCGCTTGTCTGACATATTGCTCATAAAGCATTAACATTACACCAATTTTACTTTGTCCTGGAAATCTTCTCTCTATGTCTTCTATTCTTGTACGCAACTCTGCTTCCTTTTGTTCACGAGTGCGACCAGGCATCAAGTTCAAAAGTTCGTCGTGAATCCTGGTGTCTACTGCCTGTGCGTGCAATATATTCTCCATCAGCGTCCCAAGAGTGGCTGGACTATAAACAAGGCCTCTTTCTTTCTTGCCCGCTCCCGGTTCACGCAGCTCCCTCGTCTGAAGTGTACTCAGTGAAGCTTCCCTTACGTCTACTCCTCCAAACACTGTCCCTGACAACCTAAACATTTCCCTTTCCGATACCGAAAGTTCGCCTCTCGATTGCTTTGCCGCTCGAGAGAAATCGGTCACTTCTCTTTTTCTCCCGGGCTTTTGCCCTGCTACCCTGGCTTCATCCATAAAGATTAAAAGCTCTGCTTCTTCTAATTTCGTTAACTCCGCTCTTGCTCTATTAATCTCTTCATCTGAAGCCCCCTCCCGGATTAACCTTTTGATATCCACTCTCTTTTTCTCAATTTCTTCAAAAAGTTCATTCGTCATTTCGGGTGTTGCCCCATAGTGTGTAACAAGATAGTCAATTCTTCTTGTTTTCAATGGGGCAATATTACAAATGGCGTGGGTAAAGATGTTCTTAAATTCAATCTTACGACCCGCCATTTCCGAGACATACCGGGAGATGTGCTTAGCTGTTGAACCAATAGTATAGTCTACAGTCTCATTATCCCTGGCTATATTGTAAGTAAAGATAATGGGAATTCTTTTTCTTAACTCTACCAGGGCTAATATTATTTCAGTTAACATTGCTGGAAGGATACTGGTGTTCACGCTTCCAGGACCGGCATTAGCTGCACTTTGGGTCTGTAATACCAAATCAACGAGTCCGGGGATAGCCTTTGGCCTCGCTCCGTCAACGAAACCTAACTCAACAATTCCCGAGAAATTAGGGCTCTCAGTAATGTTCGTCTGTTCTATTACCAATCTTCCATATATTACTACAGGAATACCCCCTACCCTTACCATTGTCCCCATACCTTTGGTATCCAGAGCCACTCTTAACTTAGCTCCACCATTCCTTAAGAGGTCTATCTCAGCCCTACTGTTTCCTTTTTCGTATTCATACTCTTCCTTTCCTGTCTCAGGATTTCTAACCTTCCTTTTTCTTGCCATATTCACAACTATCCTATTTTGAAGCTTTTTAAATCTCACACCATCTATGTAAAATTCTCCATCAGGTATAGCAAACTTCCTTCCAACCCTTACTCTAAGAGTCTTCTCACCTATTTTCTGTACATAAACCCCGATATTCTTATAGATAATTTTGGTGGGAGAATCAGAACCTATTTTCGAAGGATCTATCCGTCCTATTTTCATCCCCTCCTTAGTTATGACCAGGGTTTGATTTGACAGGTCTCTGTTGACCTTCACACCGGTTTCACCTATTACTTTCTCTCTTCTAAGTCTCGACGGCTCACTCGGTACCTCTTCCTGGGTAATAACAGTGGCAACGTATCGGCCTTCCTCTTCTTTTACACTCACTTTGACTGGGCCTTGACCGAAACATACCCCTTCTTTACTTAAATTAATCCCTTCCTTCACTACTACAGATCTGCTCGTTTCAGAACGGATATGCTTGCCATAGCTGATAACCTTATAAAATTCATCGGTTATCTCCATCTTTTCGTGCCTTATATTTATTCTTATTTTACCCGTCAACTTATCCTTTCTCAGCCTTACTTCCACTCCATCTATTTCTTCCTCCATTCTTAATCCATCACGGAATTCAAGGGGAAGTACACGGTCATTTATCATTATTGTTGGCGCCCTTAGCTTGGCATACAAAGTTCCCGGTTCAAAGCTAACCGGAAAAACGATGCCATCAGTTATACCCAGCATGTCGCATAATTTGATAGAACTTTCTTTATATTTCTCCCAATTCACAGGTTCGCCAGGGTCAAGAGTATACGCGCCCCCTTCAACCATCGCTCCAATTAACATAAGGTTCCCAATACTGTTTCCACCGGGGAAGATTATTCCTTTGCTTATGAAATTATCATCGATTACATCAGCCAACCGCAAAAGACTATTGGAAAAATAGGCCCAATCGGAACTCAATTTCAACTCAGGCACAAGAATCACTTTATCCTCAGATTCCTGTATCGTGTATTCATAGCCACTAAGCCCAACAGTGGTCTCTTTAATATCCAGGGGGCCTGCTCTTACGGTTTCTGTTTCTATTCCCTCATCCGTTTCCCTTTTGCCCCTGAACTCATAGGTCTGAGTAGCTGAGTCATATCTGACTTGACAAAAAACATACTGAATTTCTCCTTCTCTTACTACGGAAGGGATTCCTATTGTTCTGGTTTTGCCCTCCCCGACAGCCGATATATCGATTGGTTCGGTTAATTGCCTCACCAAATTCAGGTACAGCGTGAGGCCATCTCTTAATGAGCCTTGCTCTCCTGAGGCAAACCTTGCTCTAATCACCATTCGCTTATCAGGAGTTACAAAGCCTGAGAAGGCGTTTATTGTATCGCCTGGTGAGGGAAAATATCCAAGGATATGTTTAAGAGCATCCTGCAGTCTTCTTGAGGAACCACCATCATCAAAAGGTGTAACCAGCACTAGTATATTCAGCCCTCTTTCGCGCATTATATGAATTTGCGTCCTTTGGAAGGTGCCAGCAAGTAGACGCCCTCCGGTCCCGCCAACGATAAAGGTGGATTCTGGTCTTTCCCAGGACCGGGGCCCGGGCGGCACATCCAGATAAACATTTTCATGTTCCTTCTGCGAACCAAGAAGAACAGTATCTGCGAATGGGAGCTCGCTTTTTTTAAAACGAACTTCTCCCCATCCCTCAACTATCCATCGCTCAAGTTCCCTTTGATTGCCACCAAAGACCTGAAGCAATGATTGGTAAGCATCGCTTTCCCGTACAACCTGTTTCACCGTTACCTTATTGGCACATGATTGCATCTCCTCAGGGAAAATGCCTGGTTGGCGAGCATATTCTATAATTGCATTAATCAATTCATCATAGGATTCGAACATTGAGAGCCCTACCAGTGGGGACAATTCCAGCAAGTTGCCAAAAGTCAGGGGTTCGAGTACCTCGTGTCTCTGTGCTGGTGAAAGGCTCCTGAACAAAATTTCATTGAAAGCTTTATCATCAATATCATTATCGCCGAGCAGTGTTTCCAGAACTTCGGTTTGCTGTTTTGAGGAGTAGCTTTTAAAATATTCTACCTTTGCTAACGATTCTAAGATTTCATCAATGACCCTCTCCAGTGGAGAGGGAGGCCCTCTCTTCCTCAAGCTGCGCCGCAGGTGCCAGAGTTCGCCAAATACCTCAAGTTCAAGCAGAGCGTATGAAATTAAAGCATCTTCATCTATTATTATTGTATTACCACTTTTGACTGCCAGCCTGTCATTCCCCTGAACAAATCTAATGTCAAAATTTCTACCCTTTAATTCCTGAAATTCCGTATCTAATAACTTATTTAACACTCTTTCGAATTCTCCAGCATCACCTACTGGTAACTGGTCAATCCCTATCAATTGACCGTTTTGATATTTGACCAGAGGACCCAGCTTAACAGCTTTTTCCGGAACTACCCGACGGGTAATTAAGGATGTTTCTACTGGAGGTGGTGCAACAGGGATAGTTCTTTTGTCAGTAATTTCAACAGCCCGTTTGATAATCCCGGCTAATTCCTCTGGAATAGCCTCTAAAACCGGATCATACTTATTGGGAATCCTGGATGGCTTTGTTCCGGCAGCCATAAATTGCACGTCCTTTATTACTTTTATCCCTTTACTCTTAAGCCATTCTATATCATCCTCTGTGGGGATGACAGGACCTCTATAATTGGATTGATAGAATTTATCGTGAAACTCCGGCTGTTGGAAAAGCTTGCTTGAGTCATTGATGACAACCACGTCGAATAGCTCTTCAAGTCCTCTGTCGCTAATCTGCTCTGCCATCTCCATAAGTTCTCGGAAACTCAGGCCCGCAGTCTCTTCATCATTGACTGCGTTGGCGAATAGAATCTTAAGTCCTTCTTTATTCTCTGCCTCTGCTCTACTTACAGACCTGTCAGCCAGTAACACGAGCAAGCTGGTAAAGAAGCTTGCTAACCCGGCCACAATCAATTTGGCATCCTTTATACGTAATATCTCTTCTGCAGGTACAGAGACCGAAGGATATAGAGTGCTGAATCTTTTTAATTGGTTTCCTTCAGCATTAGGTGTATGAGAAATCATATCCTGTTCTATTTTCACTAAACCGCTCTCGTATTCACCTGCAAATGCATTGGCTTCAGACCTATTTGAAACTGCATAGACATTCACACCCAGCAAATCCGAATAAATCCTTAATCCTGCGTAGATTCCTGCAGTATTTATCACTCTCCTGTCATATCCTCCTGCCTTGAGTATGGCACCAATTAGAATAAGATTCCTTAAGCTGTTCCCGTAGAGGTTAAGATAGCCGGATCTTATAAAAGTATCGTCAACGATCCTGGCAAGTTCTAATACGTTTTCCTTGAACTCCTCAAACCTCTTCTCCTCACCGGCAGCGACTGCTGCCTTTTTCATTTCATCAAGAGATTTTATTACAATAGGTTCTTCATTTTTATCTTCGGGTAGGAAAGTGTCTCCTTCCGTCAATAATTGCTCCAAGGTCTTCCCTCTATAATGGTGTATAGCTTCTCGCATAGCCGAAGTCCTCTGGTCTATACAATTTTTCATCCACCTGGGTATAACTTTTAACGTACAATTTACTATGTCTCCAGGAGCTACCAGTCTAACACCCCATAAGTGCATAAATAGGGCTTTTAGATTTCTGGTAGAACCACCAACGTCATCGGTGGAAAGTACCGGCATTACCATAAGAACCTGCTCTTCAGGGATAAGCGAATTGATGGCTTGAAGAATCCCCTGGGTGCTATTCCCCCCGGCGAGGACAACCACAGGAGCAGGTTCTGTATGTGCTGATAATTCCTTTAAATCCTTGATTTCTCCGAGTCGGTGGAGATTGCCTAACAAGCCTCTTGTGATATCATAAAATCTTCGTAAGGCATTTTTATCTGATGGGGGACTGGAATAAAGATCTCTTAACTCACTCTTCAGAGATCCAGGGAGTGGTGAATATATTATCTTGTTTACATAAACTGTCCAGCAGATGCTCCTGATAGCTCCTCCATAGGCAAGTTTTAATGGGCTCTTTTCTTCTTCTTTTTCAAATAAATCTATAAGCACATCCAAGGCCTTTATTGAATTATACCCGGCATTACCAAGAGCTTGGGCAACGCATAACTTAACCCGATCTGGAATCCTATTCTCCTTAAGCAGAATGATGCAAGCGTCTATAGCTGCCACAGAATTCGGAGACTTTTGGATTATTAAGCGGATACTTGTTGGGTCGCCAGCAGCAAGTATATTCCTCCTTGCATTTCTCTTGTGTATTTCATACAATGCCATGCCTGCTGAAATTCCCAAATTCAAGACCGGATTGGCGGATGGGGATGTCATAAAGTTTGTCTTTTCGGGGTCAGGAATATATCCCGAATCTCCTGGATTTTCTGTGTACTCTACTGTTTCTTCCAGGGCCCTTATAGTAACCTCATCAGAGAATATCCTTAGTGCGTGAGCAGCTGTAACCCTTGACCAGTAGTAACCCTCTGTCATAGTATTTAAATCCATAGCCAAAACCATTGCCTGGACGAACCTTCTCTCCTCATCAG
>DATKVN010000035.1 GCA_035530055.1 bacterium
TCGAAAATAGTGGGTTTTGGGAGTGGGAAACGCCCCCACGAGTCGGGGTACACTGTCAAGCTTTCGCTTGACACTCCAGAGAGATTTTAAGGAGTAGCAGAGCTTGCTCTGCGTCTACCTGGCGCGAAACAAGTTTCGCTATTCCAATTTATTTAAGGAATTTTTTTAAGTATCTTCCTGTATACGATTTCTTGGACTGGCAAAGTTCTTCCGGAGAGCCTGTTGCTACTACCTCGCCACCTTGCTCCCCGCCTTCAGGACCCAGGTCAATAATATAGTCCGCAGTTTTGACTACATCCAGATTATGCTCGATAACCAGAACTGTGTTCCCTTTATCTACCAGACGGTGCAAGACGCTCAATAACTTCTCTATGTCTGCAAAATGTAACCCTGTAGTAGGTTCATCTAATAGATACAGCGTCCTTCCTGTACTCCTCTTGGAAAGCTCCTCGGACAGCTTCACCCTTTGAGCCTCTCCGCCCGAGAGAGTGGTCGCCGATTGTCCCATCTTTATATAGTCGAGTCCCACATCGGATAGAGTCTGGAGTTTCTCTTTAATCCTGGGTATATTCTTAAAAAATTTCAGAGCTTCTTCCACGCTCATTGATAGGATATCGGCAATATTCTTGCCTTTATATCTGACTTCGAGAGTTTCCTGATTGAACCTTTTCTCCTTACACACTTCACAGGGAACGTAAACATCAGGGAGGAACTGCATCTCTATTTTAATTAATCCCTCACCCGAGCAAGCTTCACATCTTCCTCCCCTGACATTAAAACTGAACCTTCCTGGCTTGTAGCCTCGAATCTTCGCCTCAGGAAGCTCAGAGAATAATTGGCGAATAGGAGTAAATAAGCCTGTATAAGTGGCTGGATTGGAACGGGGCGTTCGGCCAATTGGAGATTGGTCAATATTAATTACCTTATCGATGTTTCCTATACCCAAGAGTTTTTTGTGTTTTCCCGGTTTCTCTTTGGAGTGGTATATTTTCTGGGCCAGCGCTTTATACAAGATTTCCTGTACCAGTGTGCTCTTACCCGAGCCGGAAACGCCGGTAATACAGACAAAAGCTCCCAATGGAATCTTTACATCGATATTTTTTAAATTGAACTGGGCTGCGCCCTTTATTTCCAGAGCCCTTTTGAGGTCTATTCTTCTCCTCTTTGTCGGCAGGGGCACTTTCAGTTTACCTGAAATATACGCGCCAGTCAAAGATTCGGGGTTAGCTATTATTTTGGATAGCGAACCACTAACCACAACCCTTCCTCCTTTTTCCCCTGCTCCCGGACCCAAATCTATAATGTGGTCAGCAGCATGGATTGTTGCTGGGTCGTGCTCCACAACCAGAACCGTATTGGCTAAATCCCTCAAATCCTCCAGAGTGGAGATTAATCTGGATACATCACGCGGGTGTAAACCAATAGTGGGCTCATCGAGGATATAAATTACCCCCACCAGGGATGACCCAATCTGGGTTGCCAGGTGAATTCTTTCCGCCTCTCCACCAGCTAAAGTAGCTGCCGGTCGGTCAATTGTAATGTAGTCCAATCCTACATTGATAAGGAAGGAGAGCCTCTTTTTAATCTCTTTCAGTACTTCCCGTCCAATAAGCGCCTCAGTCGGAGACAGAGAAATCTTGTTAAAAAATCCTTGAGCCTCTTTGACAGAAAACATAACTATATCGGCGATAGACTTCCCCTGGATGGTAACAGCCAAACTCTCCTTTTTAAGCCTTTTGCCCTGACAATCTGGACAGACTCTTGTAGTCATATACTTATTAAAAATCTCTTCTCGCACAAAATCAGACTCGGTGCGGTGGTAACGCCTCTCAAGCTGTGTAATCACCCCTTCAAAAGGCTCTCCTGACTCATAGATTTCATCTGGAGAACTGTAAAGTAGTATATTTTGATACTTTTCGGGGAGCTTTTTGAAAGGTGTGTCCAGACTGAAACCATAATAATCACTAACATCTTCAAGCATTTCATAGTAATAGCTTCGAGCAGCCCATTTCCAGCGGTGGCGCCGTGTAGTAATGGGACTACTCCAGGGAAGCAATGCTCCTTCATTTACAGAAAGGCTCTTATCAGGCACAACCAGGTCAGGCTCTATTTCCATCTTCGTTCCCAGCCCAGAGCAACTGGGACAGGCACCATAAGGAGAATTAAAAGAGAAACTACGGGGAGATATTTCACCCATGCTTATACCGCAATGGGGACAAGCGTTGTGGATACTAAAAAGAGAAGAGCGCTTTCCGGTAGTATCTATTAGAATCATTCCCTGAGCAAGCTTTAAGGCGGTTTCAATAGAGTCGGTAAGTCTCGTTTTCACTTCGGGCCGAATCACCAGGCGGTCAACAACCACTTCAATATTATGCTTCTTGTTCTTGTCTAATCTAATCTCCTCTTCCAGTCCGTAAATTTTCCCATCAACTCTTACCCTCACGTATCCTTCCTGGCGAACCCTCTGGAAGAGCTCTCTATAAATTCCCTTTCTTCCCCTTACCAGTGGCGCTAACACCTGAATCCTGGAACCTTCAGGCAAGTTCAAAACCTGTTCCACTATCTGTTGAGAAGTCTGGGGAAGGATTTCCCTTCCACATTTAGGACAATGGGGATGACCAACCCTGGCAAATAAAAGTCTCAGATAATCATAAATTTCAGTTAGCGTCCCCACGGTAGAGCGGGGGTTTCGACTGATACCTTTCTGCTGGATGGCTACAGCAGGAGAGAGACCTATGATCTGGTCAACATCTGGCTTCTGCATCTGACCCAGAAACTGGCGAGCATAAGCAGAAAGTGATTCCACGTATCTCCTCTGTCCCTCGGCATAGATGGTATCGAAAGCGAGAGAAGACTTTCCCGAACCGGAGAGACCAGTTATGACCACAAGTTTATTGCGGGGAATCTCCAGATTTATATTTTTTAAGTTGTGCTCTCTGGCACCTTTGATAGTAATTTTGTCCTGTGTCATCATTCTTTACCTGTCCCGATGAATCCAGCCCCTGCAAAAATCGAATCTCAGGGGCTGGATGAATCGGGACCTACAAATGTCCCCCCTCACCCTCTCCCTCTCCCCTAAGAGAGGATATAGGTGAGGGGAATCATAATCTTAGAATTCTTAAAATTCCAAAAAAATTTTGGAGCGTAAAGTGAAAGCTTTACTAGTCAAACTTTCGTTTGACACTCCTTTCCTTTGACACTCCAAAAAATTTTGCTTACTTATTTAGGTGTCTTCTGTTGAATAATTGTGTCCTTTTGCCAATGGAGGTCATCCTTTGAAGGGTAATCGAGGTTATAGTGGAGCCCACGACTCTCTCTGCGCTTAATAGCAGAGTTAATAATTAACTGTCCCACCATTGCAATATTGCGTAGCTCAATCAGGTCATTAGTAATAATAAAATCCCAATAATATTCCTGGATTTCCTTCTGGAAAAGTTCAATGCGCCTCTTAGCCCGCTCCAGGCGTTTATTCGACCGAACTATACCCACATAATTCCACATCAGCCTTCTAATTTCGTCCCAGTTATGGCTTACCATTACCGCTTCATGGCTATCCACAGCATGGCCTATATCCCAGGGAGAAATTGTGGGGAAAGAGATTTTTTCTTCGGCGGCATATTTTGCGTGCTGACTAGCTTTTTCAGCAAAGACTAGTGCCTCTAAAAGCGAATTGGAAGCTAAGCGATTGGCACCATGCAAACCACTACAGGTGACCTCTCCCACAGCATAAAGTCTTTTGAGGCTAGTCTGACCATTACTATCAGTTAAAACCCCGCCACAAATGTAATGTGCTGCAGGAACTACGGGAAGCGGTTCTCTGGTCATATCGAAACCGAAAGAACGACATTTCTTGTAAATATTGGGGAACTTCTTCTTTATGAATTCCGGGCTTTTATGAGTTATATCCAGAAAGACACAATCATCTCCCCTCTGTTTCATTTCATGGTCGATTGCACGGGCAATTATATCCCGGGGAGCCAGTTCTTTCTGGGGGTGGTACTTGTGCATAAAAGGCTTGCCATCTTTCAATCTCAAAATGCCCCCTTCTCCCCTCACAACCTCTGAAATGAGGAAAGACTTCGCTTCTGGATGGTAGAGACAGGTAGGATGAAACTGCATAAATTCCATATTTGCAATCTTAGCTCCTGCCCTATAGGCTATGGCTATCCCATCTCCTGTAGCCACATCTGAATTACTGGTGTATAGGTAGATTTTTCCCGCACCACCAGTGGCAAGAAGAGTAACCTTAGCCAGGAAAGTGTGCACTACCTTTTTCTTAACGTCCAGCACATAAGCTCCCCAGCATTCTCCTTCTCTCACAATAAGGTTTATTGCAATTAAGTTTTCGTATGTGGTTATGTTACTGTTTCTCTTAACTCGCTTAGCCAGGGTCTTTTCCACTTCTTCTCCAGTCAGGTCGGCAGCATGGATTATCCTTCTTTTGGAATGACCTCCTTCACGAGCGAGATCGTATTTTGTTTTATCTTTATCCCATAAAGTAAAATTTACTCCCCAACTAACTAAATCTCTAATTCTATCCGGGCCATTTTTGACCACCATCTCCACTACATCGGGATGGCAAAGTCCATCCCCGGCAACCAGAGTATCCTGAATGTGCGCATCAAATGAGTCTTCCTGACTCCAGACCGAAGCTATTCCTCCCTGAGCATACTTTGTGTTCGACTCCTCAAATTCCCTTTTAGTTACCACTGCTACTTCTCCCCATGGGGAAACTTTAAGGGCAAAGCTCAAGCCGGCTACACCGCTTCCTATCACTAAAAAATCGGTTTTTATTACCACAACTCTCCTCTAAAGCACAAACCCGAGCATATATTCAATCCTTCGCGCCAACCTTCAACTCTAACATCCTGTTTATGCTCTCGTAAGCCTCCACTCTAATTTCTTCAGTGACTTTAATAAGATGAACCATATCTTTAAGGGAATCACGAACTTTATCTAAAGTGTGGTATTTCATATTGCGGCATACCATCTTTTCGCTGGCAGGATAGAATTTCTTATCCGGGTTCTCCTTTCTCAAACGGTATAACATACCATTTTCCGTGCCGATTATTAATTCTTTAGCTGTAGTTTCCCGGGCAAAACTTAGTATTCCACTGGTAGAGGCAACCTGGTCAGCCAAATCTAATACTTCCTCCAGACATTCGGGATGAGCAATAAACTTTGCCTGTGGATGAGCCTTCTTTACTTTCAGGACATCTTCCTTTCTCAATACCTCATGGGTAGGACAAAACCCTTCCCATAAGATTAACTCTTTATCAGTCGAGCGAGCTACCCAGTGCCCCAGATTTCTATCAGGGACAAAAATAATCTTTTCTTGGGGAAGAGAATTGACCACTTTAACTGCATTGGCTGAAGTGCAACAGATATCACTTTCTGCCTTAACTTCTGCTGAAGAGTTGACATAAGTGACCACCGGCGCTTGAGGATGGTCCTCCCTTAACATCTTCAGCGTTTCTCGGGAAATCATATTAGCGAGGGGACATCCCGCCTTCAAATCAGGGAGAAGAACATTCTTTTCTGGTGAAAGAATGGCTGCGGTTTCAGCCATAAACAAAACACCACAAAAAACTATAGTGTCTGCGTCAGTGGCAGCTGCTTTCCGGCTTAGCTCCAGAGAATCGCCAACGAAATCGGCAATATCTTGAATCTCTCCTATTTGATAATTATGAGCAAGAATGATTGCGTTTCGTCTATTTTTTAACTCTTCGATTTCTTTTAGGATTTCTTCTCTATTTTCCACTTTTTTACCTTTCTGCAACATTAAAGCACTACCTTTGCTTCAATTCAATGGAGTCCTTGCGAAAGCAAGGTTTCGTTTTATCAGCCTCCCTTTCGGGAGGACTCCAGATTGTTCTACGTCAACAAATTCCTGAGCGATGAACAAATTATCTTTTCAAGCTACATTCTTCTAACGAGCATATTATCTATCAATCTGGTGTTGCCAATCCATACGGCCAGAGCAACCAGACCCTTTTTTCCTGGCCTTATTGTCTTCACATCTTCTAAGGTTAGAGGGTCAACAATTTCTATATAGTCTATCTTAGCGTGGGATTCTCTCTGGATAATTTTTTCCATTTCAGAAACTACATCTGAAATGGAACTTCCCACCTTTATCAACGATTTCGCACACTTCAACGCTCTGTATAATGAGAGAGCCTCTTCCCTCTCTTGAGAAGAAAGGTAAGAATTGCGAGAACTTATGGCCAACCCGTCTGGCTCACGAACAATGGCACATTCTCTTATTTCAACTTCCATGTTTAAATCTTCGACCATTCTCTTTATGATTCTTAGCTGCTGATAATCCTTCTGTCCAAAATAGGCAACATGGGGTTTTACAATATTGAATAGTTTACAGACTACTGAGGCCACACCCCTGAAATGTCCTGGCCGGGACAACCCGCAAAGCCTTTTCGAAAACTTCTCTACTTCCACATAAGTAGAATACTCTTTCCCATACATTTCGGAAACAGAAGGATAGAAAATTATATCCACACCTTCTCTCTGGGCAAGCGACTTATCTTTCTCGAAAGGACGGGGATACCTCCTGTAATCTTCTCCATGGCCGAATTGGGTAGGATTAATAAATATACTTATAATCAGGATGTCATTTTCCCTTCTTGCCCTTTCCATTAGAGAAAAGTGTCCCTGATGAAGTGCCCCCATTGTGGGAACGAAACCAATCGACTTGCCTTCTTCTCTTAGTCTATCAGCAATTTTTTGCATTATAGAATTTTTCCTGATTACTCTCATTGTCTCAGCAGAAGTTCGACCTGTGAATTATCTTTTAAGTCTCTCAATAACTCCGAAATCGTCTTCTTAAGAACCGGGTGAACCAATTCAGGGGCGATCTCTTCAAGGGGAACCAGAACAAACTTCCTCTTATGTAATTCAGAATGGGGAATCTGTAACTGTTTACCATTTAAGATTTTATTTTCATAAAAGAGAATATCTAAATCGATTATTCTCGGTCCCCATTTTATCTCCCTTTCCTTCCCTATCGACTTTTCTATCTTCTCCAATCTTTTCCAGAGTCTTCTGGGAGAGAGTTCTGTCTTCCCCTTCACTACGGAATTCAAGAACCAACCTTGCTCTTTGTAGCCCACGGGCTCTGTCTCGTATATGGAAGACTCGTCTATAATTTCTATACCTTCTCCTTTCATTAATTCAATTGCCTTTCTTATGTTCGCTAATCGGTCTCCAAGATTGGAACCAAGAGCAATATAAATCTCTTGTTTTACCATTTAATCGCACTCAGTCTTTCCGCAGCCTCTTTTATCCTCTTCTCATCCACTGTCAGAGAAAAGCGGACATATCCTTCTCCAGAAGGACCAAGTGCATTGCCTGGAGTAGAAAGGATACCTGCTTCCTCTAAGAGTTTCTCCGCACTCTGAAGCGAGGAATAGCCTTTAGGAACTTTTGCCCAAATGTAGAATGTCGCCTCTGGCTTTTTGACTTTCCAGCCGGTTCTCCCTAATTCCTCAATTAGCAGGTCGCGGCGCTTCTGGTATATACGACGCATTTCATCCACGCAGTCCTGGGGTCCATTCAATGCCTCAATCGATGCAGCCTGGATAGCACCAAAAACACCAGAATCGATATTTTCCTTCACCATAGATAAACCTCTGAGTATATCCTGATTCCCGCAAGCCCAGCCAATCCGCCAGCCTGTCATATTGTAAGTTTTGGATAAAGAATGGAATTCAATTCCCACTTCCTTTGCGCCGGGAAGTTCCAGGAAACTTATGGGCTTCTTCCCCTCATAATATATCTCCGAATAGGCTGCGTCATTTACCACAATAATGTTATGTTTTCTGGCAAATTCGATTACTTTTCTGAAAAAATCTCTACTGGCACAGCCTGCAGTGGGATTGTTCGGATAGTTGACAAAAATCATCTTGGTCTTCGTGGTTATCTCTTGGGGAATTGAATCCAAATCCGGTAGAAAATCGTTTTCTTCCAATAAAGGCATAAAGTAGGACGTCCCTCCGGCATAGATTGTCCCTATATTGTAGACGGGATAAGCCGGTTCCGGACAGAGAACCACATCACCTGCGTTAACAAATGCCAGATGAATGTGTCCAAGCCCTTCCTTGGAACCGATTAAAGCGTGAATTTCACTCTCAGTCTTCAATTCTACGCCAAAACGGACTTTGTACCAGCGGGCAATTGCCTGGCGAAACTCTAACAGTCCCGGGCCAAAAGGGTATCTATGGTATTTGGGCTCATCTATAGCCCTCTTCATAGCATCTCTGATATGTTGAGGTGTAGGTAAGTTTGGATCTCCTACACCGAAATCTATAATATCTACACCTTGTTGAATAGCCTTTTTCTTCTTTCGGTCAATCTCAATAAAAACATAGGGAGGTAACTGGGATAGCCTCTGGGAATAATCGAATTTCATTTCTTACTCCCTTTCAAACCCAGGAAGTCCTGCATATCATAAAATCCTGGTGGTTGCCTGATAATCCATTTTGCAGCCTCTACCGCTCCTCGGGCAAAGCAATCTCGGCTATGCGCCCGATGGGTCAACTCCAGCCTCTCACCCATTCCAGCAAAAATAATAGTATGCTCACCTACAATATCCCCAGCCCTCACAGCATGCATTCCTATCTCCTGAGGCTTTCGTGGCCCAACCATCCCCTTTCGTCCATAAACTCCTGCTTCCTTAAGATTCAAGTTTAGCGCTTGCGCGATAGTCTCTCCCAATTTCGTTGCTGTGCCCGAAGGGGCGTCTTTCTTCCGATTATGGTGAGATTCAATAATCTCTACATCATAACCTTTAAGTGACCTTGCCACACTGTCTACCAATTTAAATAGAAGATTTACTCCCAGGCTCATGTTGGGAGCCATAAGGAAAGGAATGGTTTTTGCTTTCTCTATGACCAATTTCTTCTCTTGTTCTGTATGGCCGGTAGTGCCTATGACCATAGCCTTGTTAAACCTTGAGGCGACTTCTAAATTCTCTAAACTCACCTGTGGATTTGTAAAGTCAATGACCACTTCTGCTCTGTCGATAATTTTCTCCAGATTATCAGTCACTTTAACTTTGGGTATGACTTCAGTTCCTAAAGCCTTGTTGGCTTTTGCCTCAATAGCTCCCACCAGTTCTGTCTCTTCATCCTGGCTGAGAATATCGATAATCCTTCGACCCATTCTTCCACAAGCACCGCAGACAATTACTTTAACCATAAGTTCCCCCTGAAATCCAAACTAACGTCTCCTTACGGAATTCCTTTTAGATAAGTTTATACTCTTTCAGTGTGGTTTTTAACTTTTTTAAATTTTCCTCAGACATCTTACATAGAGGCAACCTGATTTCTTCAGAAATCATCCCCATGAGGTTCATCGATGTCTTCACAGGAATAGGATTTGTTTCATAAAACATAGCCTCAAAGAGAGGAAGCATCTTCAAATGCATCTTTCTGGATTTATTAATATCGCCTTTATTAAAGGCTTCTACAAGTCCCACCACCGCCGCAGGTGCAATATTGGCAGCTACGGAAATTACCCCTTTGCCACCAACAGCAAGTATAGGGAAAGTCATAGTATCGTCTCCGGAAAGGACATCGAATTCCTCTCCACACTCCCTAACAATCTGACTTACCTGAGTAATATTGCCACTAGCTTCTTTCAACCCTATAATATTTTTGATCTTAGACAATTTCGCCGCAGTAGAAGAAATCATGTTGGTGCCAGTTCGTCCTGGCACATTATACATAATAATAGGAATATCCACAGTTTCGGCAATTTTTTTGAAATGTAAATAGAGCCCATTCTGGGTTGGTTTATTATAATACGGTGTAATAACCAAACATCCATCGGCTCCCACTTCCTTAGCAAACCGGGTCAGTTCAATTGCCTCATTTGTATTATTAGAACCCGTGCCGGCAATAACTTTTATACGTCCATTAACTGCCTTAACCACAGTCTCAATGACTAGCCTGTGTTCCTCATGCGAAAGAGTCGGCGATTCCCCCGTGGTTCCACAGGGAACAATGCCTGATGTTCCCTTCTTAATATGAAACTCCACTAGTTCTTTGAGTTTCTCCACATCAACCCGATTATTCTTGAACGGTGTTACCAGTGCCACAAAGGAACCTGAAAACATTATCGCACCTCCTCTATCCCAATTTTCAAGTTTCTACTTTTGTTGGGCGACCATCCCGATACATTGAGACAAACTGTCTCTCGCCCCTACAATAACATTTAAAAGATAGTTTGTGCTATGGAGTCCTTGCGAAAGCAAGGTCAAATACATCCCGCCCTTTCGGGCGGATTCCAGACTTTTCTGCGTCAAGAAATTCCTCAAGCGATGAACAAACTATCTTTTAATCCCAAGCCACCTCCCCTTCATAAACTACTCTAACCTCACCCTCAAGCCAAACACCTTTGAACTTTTCTATTCCTTTCATATTTTTTTTTATTACATATTCTACTTTTAAGGTCTCTCCACCTCGAGTATGAACTTCCACAGGAGAAGATACTTTCCCCTGCAAGCCTGAAATCAAAGCCGAAGCAACAGCACCCGTGCCACAAGCAAGAGTCTCATCTTCTACTCCTCGCTCATATGTTCTGATATAAATGGAGTTTCTCCCTTGCAAGGTAACGAAATTTACATTCGCCCCAGAAGGGATAAATCTTTGATGGTAACGAATCGCCCGTCCCAAATTCTTTACATCAACCTTATTCAGAGCAGGAACAAAGACTACCGCATGGGGAACGCCAGTGTTAATAAAATTAACTTTTTGAGAACCATGAGACTTAAGGGAAATCTTAAAATTCAGATTTATATCCGAGGGATTACCTAATCTTACCTTCACTTTTTTACCTTTAACCCATGCCTCCACATTCCCCGCTTTGGTCTCCATGACTGTGTTTGCAGAAGCAATTCCCTTAATAAATGCAAACCTGGCAAGGCACCGGGCACCATTACCACACATTTCCGGCTCACTGCCATCGGGATTAAAAATTCGCATTCTGTAGTCGGCCTTGCCCGCTCTCTCCAGAAGAATTAACCCATCAGCGCCAATTGAACAGCGCCGCTGGCAAAGATTAACTGCAAGTTTGGAGAGTCCACGAGGGAGTACCTTCTTCCTATTATCAATAATTATAAAATCATTGCCCCCGCTTTCCATCTTTGTAAAAGAGATCGAGCGTCTTCTCAATGTCATTCCTTCTCTCCAGCTTTTGTGTCCAACTAAAATAACTGTAGCAGCAAAGCGTAAGCTTTGCCTTCCTGTAGGGGACGGACTCTGTGCCGTCCCTTCCTTTGGGCGACCACTGAGTGTCGCCCCTACATTGCTGCAGAGCTAACGCTCTCTAGCTACATTCCTTTAATTAAATCCTGATAGGTCTCTCGCTTTCGTATAATATTATATGTTTCTTTCCTGACCAGAACCTCAGCAGGTCGACAACGAGAATTGTAATTAGAAGACATGGTAAACCCGTAAGCGCCAGCGCAGAATACGGCCAAAAGGTCTCCCGCAGATACTTTAGGCAGAGTCCTGTCCTTAGCAAAAAAATCACCCGACTCACATATAGGACCTACTATATCAGTCACCATTACCTTTCTGGCACCCGGAGGCCAAAGGGAAGGCCTTTCCAGTTGCCATCTCCCTTTTGCCACTTCCTCGAGTTTAACTGGCTTTATCTCATGGTAAGCATTGTACAGAGTTGGCCTGATAAAATCGGACATTCCTGCGTCAACCACAATAAATTTTTTGGAAAACATCTCTTTTATATAGAGAATTTTGGTTACCAGAATCCCTGCATTGCCCACTATAGCTCTTCCCGGCTCAAAGATTCCCCGGGAACTAATCTTTTTAATCAGAGGTATCAAAACACGAGCATAACTGGCAGGTGTAGGCGGCCTCTCGTTCCAATAAGTTATACCCAAACCTCCTCCCACATTCACATAATCAAGATTTATTCCAATCTTTTTCAGCTTATCGGAAACAGTGATTAGCTTTTTCACTCCTCTAATAAAGGGCCCTATCGTTGTAATCTGAGAACCGATGTGCATATGAATGCCACAGATTTCCAGATTTCCCAGCCTCTTCGCCAGTTTATAGCCTTCAACTGCTCTGGCCAATTCGAAACCAAACTTGCCCTTCTTTACCCCGGTAGCGATATAAGGATGTGTGTGGGGTTCGATATCAGGATTAATCCTTAAAGCAATTCTCGCTTTTTTCCCCAATCTCACAGCAACCCGGTTAAGTAGAGCCAATTCCTCGAATGAGTCTACATTAATCATTAGAATATCCGACTTAATGGCTAACTCCATCTCTTCTTTTGTCTTGCCGTTTCCATTAAGAATAATCTTCCGTCCGGGAACTCCCAGTCCCAGAGCTTGCTTGAGTTCTCCCAATGAAGCCACATCAGCACCGCTACCGGTATCAGTCAAAATTTTGCATAGAGTAGAGTTCGAGTTTGCTTTAAAAGCATAACATACGAGGTGTCTTATTTTTCCCAGTCCACTGTGGAAACTTCGGTAATTCTCCAGAAGAGTCCTGTGACTGTAGAGATAGAAAGGCGTCCCCACTTCGCCAGCTACCTTCTCTACAGAAACTCCCTCACAGAAGAGATGCCCATTCCCGTAACTAAAATGTCTCATTCTTATTTTTCCTTAACTTTTGACTTCTTAATCTGGTTCTTTACTTTCTCCGGAGCAGTTCCTCCCTGGGACTTACGGGATTCCACACACCTTCTTATATTAATAACATCAAAAAAATCCTCAGAAAATAGGGGCGAAAAAACTTTCAATTCCTTAACACTCAGCTCTTCCAGAGACTTACCTCTCCCCATAGAGTAGAGGACAATATCTCTTATAAGCTGATGAGCCTTTCGGAAGGGAACTCCCTTTCTGACTAAATAATCGGCTGCATCAGTAGCATTTAAATATCCTTCTTTAGTTAGCGAAAGCATCTTTTCTCGATTCAATTTTAGCGATGATATAAGTGGTGATAAAACTTCCAGGACATTTTTCAGAGTATCCACAGTATCGAATAATCTTTCCTTATCTTCCTGCATATCCCGATTATAAGAGAGGGGAAGTCCCTTCATCACTGTAAGCAGGGACTGGAGATTCCCGTAAATCCTGCCAGTCTTCCCCCGGATGAGTTCAGCAACATCGGGATTCTTCTTCTGGGGCATAATCGAAGAACCAGTACAAAAATCTTCATCCATTTCGATAAAAGAGAATTCTGGCGAGGACCAGATAACCAATTCCTCTGCCAACCTGGAAAGATGCATCATCAGCATTGCCCCGGTTGACAAAAACTCGATTACAAAATCACGATCGGAAACGGTATCTATGCTGTTCTCGCTAATTGAGGAGAATCCTAATTGCCTGGCAATAAACTCCCGATCAATGGAAAAACTTGTGCCTGCTAAAGCTCCCGCGCCCAAAGGCAAAACATTCATTCTCTCCAGACAATCTGCAAATCTCTCCCTGTCTCGTTTCAGCATAAAGAAGTATGCCATTAAGTGGTGTGAAAAAAGAACTGGCTGAGCATGTTGCAGATGAGTAAATCCTGGCATTATTACTTCCATATTCTTCTCAGACAATTTCACTATAGAATCCTGCAGATTTTTTATAAGTCCAGAAATCCTCTCTATCTCATTTCTTAAATACATTCTCATATCGAGGGAAACCTGGTCGTTGCGGCTCCTGGCAGTGTGCAGTCTGCCTCCGGACTCTCCTGTTTTCTCAATCAATCTTCTCTCAATAGCCATATGGATATCTTCATCTTGAGGAAGAAATCTAAATTTTCCCTTAGCAATTTCGTCTTCAATTTCCCGCAATCCTTTAAGAATCTTATCTCCTTCGCTTTTTGAGATAATTTTGCACTTTACCAGCATCTTACAATGGGCAATGCTTCCCGCAATATCGTAAGGTGCCAATCTTCTGTCGAAAGATATGGAAGATGTGAAACCAGAAGTATTAATCTTTTTCGATTTCTTATTTTTCATAAACCCTCCAATAATTGGAGTAGCACCGCTTGCGGTGCGTTGGCTTGCTCTGCGTTAACTAATCGCGAAACAAGTTTCGCTACTCCAAAAGACTCTGGAGTAGCAGAGCTTGCTCTATGCTCAAAACCCATCTTCTTTCATAGTAAAATCTATTACGGAATATTTCTCAAAGCAACTATCTATCCATTGCTGCCCTTTCTCACCAAGATAATCCCTATAACTGGAAAAGAGATACTCTCCCATTAGAGACACATAACTATGTTTTACAGGATTATAATTAGTATAATTCATCCTTCTCCAAAAATCGGCCTCATCACGAATGCATCGATCCCAATATTGGTACCAGCATTGCCTTCCGGATATCTTGTCCAACTTGTTAAGCTCTATGGCACTTTTTCCGGTCACCGACCCTACAAAGCGAGGTAGAAGTTCTCCCCTAAATGCTTTAATTAAAATGTGAAAATGATTGTCTAAAATCACCCACGCGCGCAAAATATATCCAAATTTCTTAATTGCAGAGTCTAAAGTAGATTTGATAAATTGCTTTTTTATATCGTTGTTAAACAATCTACTCTTCCTAAATGTCCCAACTGTAATGAAATAATTAGTATTATCAAGATAAATATGTGGCGGACGATGCTTATCGATAATCATTTATTTACGCGAAACAAGTTTCGCTACTCCAAATAATTGGAGTAGCACCGCTTGCGGTGCGTTGGCTTGCTCTGCGTTAACTAATCGCGAAATAAGTTTCGCTACTCCTTTCTATCTATCAATGCTTTCACTTCCAAGGGCAATCCCAACAGGTCAATAAATCCTCTGGCAGAAGTGCGATCAAACTTATCTTCAGCTCCATAAGTAGCCAGTCTCTTCTGATAAAAGGAGTAAGGAGATTTTCTGCCCACAACCCAGAGATTCCCTTTGTACAGCTTCACTCTAACAGTTCCCGTAACCTTCTCCTGAGTTGCACAAACAAAAGCATCTATTGTCTTCTTAAGCGCTGACTCCCAGAGCCCACAATAGACCAGTTCTGCATAGCGGAGAGCAATCAATTCCTTATAATGGAAAGTATCCCTATCGAGGGTTAAACTCTCCAATTCCCGATGCGCTAAATATAGAATTGTTGCTGCGGGAGCTTCATAAATTTCCCTGGATTTGATTCCCACCACTCTATTCTCCACCAGGTCGACGCGACCAATCCCATGAGCTCCACCTATTCTGTTCAGCTTTTTGATCAACTCTACCGGCGAGAATAACTTCCCATCTATCTTAGTGGGAATTCCCTGTTTAAAATATATATCTAAATAGACAGGCTTGGAAGGTGCCTTTTCCGGAGGAGTGGTTATCTGATATACATCCTCTGGAGGCTCCTTCCAGGGGTCCTCCAATGGTCCGCATTCAATACAGACTCCCCAGAGATTCCTGTCAATACTATAGAGTTTCTCTTTCCCCGTAGAGACGGGAATCTTATACCTCTTAGCATATTCCACCTCTTCTTGACGCGATACCATCTCCCATTCCCTCAAAGGAGCCAATATCTTCAGTTCAGGATCCAACGCTTTAAAAGTCAACTCAAACCTCACCTGGTCGTTTCCCTTTCCTGTGCATCCATGGGCCACTGCGTCTGCTTTCTCTCTTTTAGCTATTTCTACCAATTTTTTAGCAATCAGAGGCCGGGAAAGTGCTGCAGAGAGAAGATATTTACCTTCGTAAACAGCATTGGCCTTGAGGGTGGGGAATATATAATCCCGGACAAATTCTCCTTTCAAATCCTGAACATAGACCTTAGAAGCGCCAGCAGCTATTGCCTTCCGTTTCAAATCCGAAACTGTGTGCACAGCCTTTCCGGCAAGCTCAAACTGACCCACATCCGCAGCAAAGGCCACCACCTGGCAACCATAGTTTTGTCTCAGCCAGTGAATTATTATGGAAGTATCCAGCCCTCCTGAATAGGCTAAAACAACCTTGTTTACCTTTTCCATCACACCCCCTGTTAAGAACTTAGAATTTTATCTAAGGTATTTACTAATTTATCTATATCGTTATTATCAATTATCAAGGGAGGTAGAAATCTCAGAACCTTCTTCTGAGTGCAATTAATAAGGATTCCTTGTTCCAGACACTTCTTTACAATCTCCTCTCCCTCTTCTTTTAACTCCATTCCCACCATTAAGCCCAATCCCCGCACTTGTTTAATCCTCTTAGGATATTTAGATTTTAATTCATTCAGACGCTTCATGAAATAGTTGCCTGTCACTTTCACATTGTTCAACAACTTACCATTCAGTAGTTTAGCTGCTGCCAGTCCTGCAGCGATGGAGACCGGATTTCCTCCAAATGTTGAGCCATGGTTACCATATCCGAAAAGCTTAGCTATTCTATCCTTAGAGATAGTTGCCCCCAAGGGCAATCCACCACCCACTCCCTTAGCTAAAGTCAAAATATCAGGTTTTATCCCGTAGTGCTGATATGCAAACATTTTCCCTGTCCGACCCATCCCTGACTGTATCTCGTCAAAAATTAAAAGGAGCTCAAATTTATTACATAACCTGCGTAACCCTCTGAGGAACTCTCCAGTAGCCACCCGAACACCCCCCTCTCCCTGAACAGGCTCCACCATTATCGCACAAGTATTACTATCAATTGCTTTTTCCACTGTAGAAAGCTCATTAAACTTTGCCTGCTTAAACCCGGATAATAGAGGAGTAAAACCCTTGTGAAACTTTTTCTGCTTAGTAGCTGAGAGAGTAGCCAGCGTTCTCCCGTGGAAAGAGTTGTCAAAAACAATAATTTTGTATTTAGCCTTCCGCTTTCCTCCTCGCAGATGACCGTATTTCCTGACAAGTTTTATCGCACATTCATTGGCTTCTGCTCCACTATTGGAAAAGAAGACTTTGCCCGGAATAGATAATTTCACCAACTTCCGAGCCAGCTCAACCTGTAGATGGTCATAGTATAGATTCGAAATATGCAAATGCTTTATTATTTGCTCCTTTATTGCCTTCAGAATCTGGGGATGACAATGCCCTAAATTATTCACCGACAGACCGCTAAAAAAGTCAAGATATCTCTTGCCTTCTTTAGACCAGATATATTTCCCTTTAGCCCTGTTAACTGTTAGCGGGTAACGTTTATACGTCCCCATAATAAATTTTTTATCGGAAACCATCAAATCTCCCATTAGTTCTACCCAGAATAAAAATTACCTTATAGTATACCAAAAAAAGAAAAAAATAGCAATAATGGGCGTGTAGTGT
>DATKVN010000036.1 GCA_035530055.1 bacterium
CGGCCCATCTGCTGCACTAACTACCAAAACTGCCCCGTCCATTTGTGCTGCCCCAGTAATCATATTCTTCACATAGTCCGCATGCCCGGGACAATCTATGTGCGCATAGTGCCTCTTCTCTGTCTCATATTCCAGATGAGCTATGGCAATGGTTAATCCCCTCTCCTTCTCCTCAGGGGCATTGTCAATCTCATCTACCCTCTTGGCTTCTGCCTTCCCTGTCTTCGACAAACAGAGAAGAATCGCCGCAGTGAGTGTCGTCTTCCCGTGGTCTACATGTCCAATTGTGCCCACATTCACATGTGGCTTAGTTCGTACAAACTTCTCCTTGGCCATTTTTTTACCCCCTTTAGTTATTTTTAAATTCCTTCAATAATTTCTTTTGCTAATTCCTCCGAAACCTCATCATAATGGGAAGGCTCCATACTATAGGTTGCTCGACCTTGCGTTAGGGACCGTAAACTGGTAGCATATCCGAACATCTCTGACAGGGGCACAAAACCATCTACTATCCCCATTTGACTTCGTCTATCTATCTTTGTTATTTTCGTCCGGCGAATGTTAAGGTCACCAAGCACATCTCCTAAATAGTTCTCAGGTACCACCACCTCCAGTTTCATCACTGGTTCTAATAGAACAGGAGAAGCTTTCTTCATTCCCTTATGGATAGCTATAGCAGCAGCATTCTTAAATGCCAGGGCTGAGGAATCCACTTCATGGAAACTACCATCCACTAATGTTACTTCCAGGTCAACTACTGTATATCCAGCCAGCACGCCCGCTTCCATTGCTTCACGAACTCCCTTCTCTACAGAAGGAATGTATTCTTTGGGAATTCTTCCCTCTTTTACCTTATCAATAAACCGGATTCCAGAGCCCCTTTCCTGGGGCTTCCCTTTTAACACAACATGCCCATACTGGCCATGGCCACCTGTCTGTTTGATATATTTCCCCTCCTGTTTAAAAGGCTGAGTGATACTCTCTTTATAGGCTACCTGTGGCTTGCCCACATTTGCTTCCACTTTGAACTCCCTCAACATGCGATTGACAAGAACCTCCAGATGGAGTTCTCCCATCCCCGAGATTATGGTCTGACCCGTCTCAGGATGAACCTTTATTTTGAAAGTGGGGTCTTCATTCGCCAGGATATTTAAAGTTGTAATCAACTTCTGCTCATCAGTTTTAGTTTTCGGCTCGATAGCCAGGAAAATAACTGGTTCAGGAAAACGTATCGACTCCAGAATTATCGGATGATGCTGAGCACAGAGGGTATCTCCAGTTGCAGTATTCTTAAGCCCCACCACTGCAGCAATATCGCCGGCATATACCATCCCGATATTTTCTCTGCGATTAGCGTGCATTCGCAGAATACGAGTTACTCTCTCCCTTATATCTTTAGTAGCATTGTATAGATAGGAGCTTGCTTTTATTGTCCCCGAATAGACGCGAAGAAAAGTCAATTTTCCCACATAGGAATCAGCCATTATCTTAAACGCTAAAGCACTGAAGTTCTCTTCATCGCTGGGTTCTCTCTTCTCTTCTTTTCCGCTTCGGGGATTAACCCCTGATATAGCCGGTAAATCTTTGGGGGAAGGCAAACAATCGACCACTCCATCTAAAAGCATCTGAACTCCTTTATTCTTCAGCGACGATCCACAGAAGACAGGAATCATCTTAACTGCAATCGTTGCCTTGCGCAGAGCTGTAATTATCTCCTCACTCCTTATCTCCTTACCGTGAACGTATTTATCCAATAAGCTATCATCCGTTTCGGAAAGAGCTTCCAGGAGTTCTTCCCGGTACTTTCTTGCCGAGGGAAGAAATTCCTGTGGAATATCTATCTCCTCATAAGTTACTCCCAAATCCTCTCCCTTATAGAGTCGAGCCTTCATCTGGATCAAATCGATGACTCCTCTAAAACCCTCCTCTTTACCAAGAGGGATTTGCACGGGATAAGCTTTTGCCCCTAACCTTTCCCTCATCCTGTCTACTACCCAGAAGAAGTCACTCCCCACGCGGTCCAGCTTATTGACAAAAGTTATCCGGGGAACACTATATTTATCTGCCTGTCGCCAAACTGTTTCTGACTGGGGCTCAACCCCCTCCACCCCGCAGAAAACCACTATGCATCCATCCAGTACTCTTAAAGACCTCTCAACTTCTACGGTGAAATCAACGTGTCCAGGAGTATCAATAATATTTATCCGGCAATCCCGCCAGTGGCAGGTGATCGCTGCCGAAGTAATGGTAATACCTCTCTCCTGCTCCTGTTCCATCCAGTCCATTGTTGCTGTGCCTTCGTGTACTTCACCCATCTTATAAATCTTCCCGGTATAATATAGGATCCTTTCTGTAGTTGTAGTTTTGCCAGCATCAATATGGGCAACAATTCCTATATTCCTCACTTTTTCTAACGGAAAATCTCTCTTCATAATCACACAAAAACAAAAAAGGGGTCAGATTCATTTTTTCCTAAAAAAAAGAGACCAGGCTACTTTTTTACTGTCCCTTCTTTACCAGCGATAGTGAGCAAAAGCACGGTTGGCTTCAGCCATTTTGTGAAGGTCTACCTTCTTCTTCACTGCCAAACCTTCACTATTTGCAGCGGCAACTATCTCCGCAGCCAGTCTTTCAAACATGGGCTTACCCTTTCGTAGTCTGGCAAACTGGATTATCCAACGCATTGCTAAGTCGACCGAACGTTCCGTATTTACCTCAAGTGGAACCTGATAGGTGGCACCACCAACCCTTCTGGCTTTTACTTCTAAAACAGGTCTCACATTACCTACAGCTTTATTGAATGTGTCCATGGGGGGAAGGTTAAGTTTCTTTCCCGCGCTCTCCAGAGCCTGGTAAACAATTTGTTCGGCTATTCTCTTTTTTCCCTTTAACATTATCCTGTTTGTAAATTTAGTTATAAGCAAACTATTGTAAATATAATCTGTCTCTATTTTTTTTCTTTTTGCTTTTCCTTTTCTTGACAAGACCTCAACCTCCTATTTCCGTTAAAACTGTGACTCCAAAAGACTCTTGAGTAGCACCGCTTGCGGTGCGTTAACGCGAGACAAGTCTCGCTACTCCTTATCTTTTTAAGCTGCTGACGGAGCTACAGTCTTTACTCTTTTTGTACCGTACTTCGAGCGCCCCTTTTTCCTATCGGTTACCCCGGCAGTATCTAAGATGCCTCGCACTATATGGTAACGGACCCCTGGCAGATCCTTTACTCTTCCGCCTCGAATTAAAACTATGGAATGCTCTTGCAAATTGTGCCCTATTCCGGGTATATAAGCAGTCACTTCCATACCGTTACTCAATTTCACCCGTGCCACTTTTCTAAGTGCTGAATTGGGCTTCTTGGGTGTCGTAGTATAAACACGAATACAGACCCCTCTCTTTTGAGAACACCCGTCTAAGGCGGGTGTCTTTGCTTTCTGTTTAATCTTTTTTCTACCTTTTTTTATTAGTTGATTAATTGTAGGCATTTTAATCCCGCGTTTCGCCCCCCTTTTCATCTCAAAGATCGTTTTTTCTGACCTTCCCCCCCCGATTCTATCGGGGGATTTCAATCTCATAAAGCCTTCCTTTCGGAAGGAATCCAGCTCAAGCTTTCAGCATTAGGTTTCCAACTCTTTCTGATAGTTAACTATTCCTGTCCCTGCAGGAATTAATCTTCCTATTATGACATTTTCCTTCAATCCTTGCAAATTATCACTCTCGCCAGAGAGAGCAGCATTTGTCAAAACCCGCGTGGTCTCCTGAAAACTGGCAGCAGAGATAAAGCTCTCACTGGAGAGAGCAGCCTTAGTTATACCTAAAAGAACTGGGCGGTACTGAATGGGCTTTTTATGCTTAGACTTAATCTTTTTATTTTCTTCTATAACTCTCGTTTTCTTAACTGTCTCTCCCACAAGAAAGCTGCTATCCCCACTATCTTCGATGCGAACGTTGGACAGCATTTGCCGTACAATAGCTTCAATGTGTTTATCGTTAATTCTCACTCCCTGCAACCGATACACTTCTTGTATCTCATTAACTAAATATTCTTGTACCTCTTTATCTCCTTTTACCCTGAGAATGTCACGGGGGTTGATGGGGCCGTCGGTTAAAGGAGCCGCCTCCGCTACTCTGTCTCCTTCGTAAACAACCAGATGGCAGTCTGGTGGTATGGGATACTCCTTGGGTTCTCCTATATCAGGGATAACCGTTACTTTAAATGCTCCTTTCTTAGTAGTCCCTAGCTTTACTACGCCACTAATTTCAGAAATAACTGCACTGTTCTTGGGGTTTCTGGCTTCGAATAGATCGGAGATTCTTGGCAACCCACCAGTAATATCACGCGGCTTGTAATCGACCTGGGGAATCTTGCATAAAACATCTCCTTGAGAAACTTCCGCTCCGTTTTCCACCACAATGTGCGTATCCACAGGTAAAAGGTAAGACCCTAATTTTTTTCGACTCTTATCAACTACTTCTATGCGGGGTCTGAGTTTCTCCGAACGGTAGGGAATAATTACTCTTTCCTTTAAACCTGTATTTCGATTTATCTCCTCATGCAGGCTTACGCCATCAATAATATCTTCCAATCTAACCTTGCCGGGAACTTCAGAAATAATCGGCATGGAATAAGGATCCCATTCCACCAGGAGTTCCCCTTTTTTAACTTTCTTATTTTCTTTAACTTTCAACCGCGCACCGTAAGGAACCAATTGATATTGTTCTTTGCTTTGCCTCTTTGAAGATTTAACACTTATCTCACCATTACGACTAACCACAATCAGTTGTTCCTGTTTATTCTTTATTGTACGGATAGTATGATATTTAATTGCTCCATCCTCTTTAGCTACGATCGAGGACTTCTTCACCAGTCCTGTAGCAGTCCCTCCGATATGAAAGGTTCTAAGAGTAAGCTGCGTCCCGGGTTCGCCAATAGATTGTGCTGCCACGACCCCCACAGCTAAGCCAACTTCAGCCAGCTTTCCTGTAGTCAAATCTATACCGTAGCACTTGGAGCAAATGCCTCTCGTAGTCTCACAGGTTAAAACTGAACGGATTCTAATCCGTTCAATATCAGCTTCCTGGATCTTCTTCGCTATCTCGGGAGTGATTATTTCTCCTGTTTCTACAATGACCTCATCAGTTAAAGGATGGGCGACCCTATCAATGCTTATACGCCCTGCAATCCGCTCACTTAAAGATTCAATAAGCTCATCACCCTCTTTTAATTCACTCACGCGAACACCATTCATTGTGCCACAATCTTCCTCATTAATTACAACATTATGGGCAACATCGACGAGTCTCCTGGTAAGGTATCCAGCATCCGCGGTTTTCAAGGCTGTATCGGCTAAGCCCTTGCGTCCCCCGTGTGTGGATATGAAGTATTCCAGAACCGTCAGTCCTTCCCTAAAGTTAGATTCAATGGGAGATTCTATAATTTCTCCCACTTTACCAGTAATTCTCTTTTCCGGCCTGGCCATTAACCCGCGCATACCGGCAAGTTGTCTAATCTGCTGAACAGAGCCCCTTGCTCCAGATTCAGCCATAAGGTATATGGAATTAAACTTAGGAGTCCCTTCCTTAGCCACCTCCAGCCCCTGGTTTTTTAACTCCATAAACATAGTATCCGCTATTTTATTGGTCACGCTGGTCCAGATATCGATAATATTATTATACCTCTCCGCCTCAGTAATTAAACCCTGCCTATAATTTGATTCAATCTTTTTTACCTGAGATCTGGCTGATTCCAATAACTGTTCCTTTATCCGAGGAGTTTTCATATCATCGAGGGAGATGGTAATTCCAGATTTGGTAACATATTTAAAACCTAATGCTTTTACTTCATCGAGCAAAGCCAATGTCCTGTAATTGCCCAGTTGGTGAAAACACCTCTGAATTAAATCTGCCAAGATTTTCTTATCGATTACTGTATTGACAAAGCGAAGTTTCTCGGGGAGAACCTGGTTGAATAGAATTCTGCCCACAGTTGTATAGTCTCTCCACCTATCAGGGTTAATGAAGTCTTCTTTTTCCCAATCGTCCCGTTCTCTAATTTTATTAATTCCTCTCACTTTTATCCGGGCGTGAAGGTCGACTTCACCCTCCTCATGGGCTACGGCAACTTCATCTACACTGGCAAAGATGAATCCCTCTCCTTTTACTCCTTTTTTCTCTTTAGTCAAATAACAGCACCCTAAAACTATGTCCTGTGTTGGCGTTACAATCGATTGTCCATTGGCTGGAGAAAGGATATTATTTGCTGCCGACATAAGCACCTTTGCTTCCATGCAAGCTTCAGCAGATAAGGGCACGTGCACTGCCATTTGGTCACCGTCAAAATCTGCATTGAATGCTGCGCAAACCAAAGGATGTAATTGGATTGCTTTGCCTTCGATCAAAACTGGTTGAAAGGCCTGAATTCCTAACCGATGGAGGGTGGGAGCTCTATTAAGTAGAACAGGATGGTCACGGATCACCTTTTCCAGAATATCGAAAACAACTGGAGTCCGCTTTTCCAGTTCCTTCTTAGCACTCTTCAAAGTGGTCACGTGTCCCTGAGAGATTAACTCATTTAAAATAAACGGCTTGAATAATTCCAGGGCCATCTCTTTGGGCAGGCCACACTGGTGTATCTTCAGATGGGGACCAACGACGATAACAGAACGACCAGAATAATCGACTCTCTTGCCCAGTAAATTCTGGCGGAAGCGCCCCTGTTTCCCTTTCAGAATATCTGAGAGAGATTTCAATGGCCGATTGCCAGGACCATTAACTGTCTTACCCCGGGCTCCGTTTTCAAATAGAGCATCCACGGCTTCTTGAAGCAAGCGCTTCTCAGAATGGATCATTACTGCGGGGGCTTTCAGATTTTCAATATGTTTCAACCTATTATTTCGATTAATTATTCTTCTGTATAAATCGTTCAAATCGGAAGAAGCAAACCTTCCTCCTTCCAGAGGAACTAATGGTCTAAGTTCTGGAGGAATCACGGGAATACAGTCAAGGACCAGCCACTCTGGTTTGTTTCCTGATTTAATAAAGCCATCGATTATCCTCAGCTGTTTCACCACCCTTGTCCTGGTAGTTTGCGCTATCTCCTCCTTTATTTTTGATCTCAACTCCTCAGCCATCTTAACCAAATCTATTTCTTTAAGCAAAGTCTTTATTGCCGATGCTCCTATCTCTGCTTTAAACGCTCTCTCACCATATTCTGTTTTGTATCTCTCATATTCTTCCTGTGAGAGAAGTTGCTTTTTAAATAAGCCTTGCACTTTCCCCGGATCAACTACAACGTAAGCGGCATAATAAACAACTCTTTCCAAATCTCCCAGCTTCATATTCAAAAGCATGCCAATTCGAGAAGGGGGCTTTCTCAAAAACCAGATATGAGAAACGGGCACGGCCAATTCTATATGGCCCATTCTTTCCCTTCTCACGTTAGACTCGGTAACTTCAACTCCACAACGATCGCAGATAATTCCTTTATGTTTGGACCACTTATATTTGCCACAACTACATTCATAATCCTTAACTGGCCCAAAAATTCTCTCACAAAATAGACCCTCCCATTCCGGCTTGAAAGTGCGATAGTTGATCGTTTCTGGTTTTTTAACTTCGCCATAAGACCAGCCTCTTATCCGTTCCGGAGAAGCTAAATATAAACGAATGGATTTAAAATCACTGTAGTCCAATTTTTCTCTAAATTTTTTTATTCTCGCTTTCTTAACCAATTTACCACCTCACCTCTAAAATTCAGAACTAATGATTTGTTCTTATTTTTGGAGTTCCACATTCAGACCTAAGGCTTGAAGCTCCTTTACCAATACTTTAAACGACTCGGGCACCCCTGATTCCTCTATCGGTTCTCCTTTCACAATTGCCTCATACATTTTGGTGCGGCCAATGACATCATCGCTCTTCACGGTCAAAAATTCCTTTAAAATATAAGCTGCACCGTATCCCTCTACTGCCCAGACTTCCATCTCCCCAAACCTCTGGCCACCAAACTGCGCTTTCCCGCCCAGGGGCTGTCGGGTAATCAGTGAGTAGGGACCTATAGAACGAGCATGAATTTTATCTTCTACCAAATGTGCCAGTTTCATAATATACATATATCCCACTGTAATTTTCTCTCCCATAGGCTCGCCAGTCAGGCCATCATACAGGGTAATTTTACCATCCTCAGGAAGTTTTGCTTGTTTCAACTTACTTCTTATTTCTTTTTCTTTCGCTCCATCGAAGATGGGTGAAACCATCTGCACACCCAACTCATGGGCAGCCCAGCCCAATTCTGCCTCCAGAATCTGCCCCACATTCATACGGGAAGGAATGGACAAAGGGTTCAACACTATATCCACGGGAGTCCCGTCGGGCAAATAGGGCATATCCTCAGCAGGTAGGATGCTGGCGACAACACCCTTATTCCCATGCCTACCCGCCAACTTATCACCTGCGGCGATCTTCCTCTTACTTACTACGAAAACCTTCACCAATTTGTTAACTGTAACCGGCAAGTCATCCCCTTGACGGAGATTCTCCTGCGTTTTCTTCTTATTTCTCTTCAGCTTCTCTATTTGAAATTCAGTTAATCTATTGATTTTTTCTTCCTCTCCCTTACTCAACTTTTTCGCCCGGGCAAGTGCTTTTTTCCTCTTTTGCCTCAAATCGAAAATCAGTTTACTATATTGCTGATCGATCTCCTTCGACTTCTTTAGCTCTTGGTCCTTGGAAATTTTCCCCTTACGGATGAACACCCGGACATCCAAGACCTTGCCCTCTACCCCAGGAGGGACTCTCAGCGAAGCATCTTGAACTTCCTCAGCTTTCTTTCCAAAAATCACCCTTAATAACCTCTCTTCAGGAGTAGCCCTGGTCTCGCCCTTGGGAGTAACCTTCCCCACAAGGATATCTCCAGGATAGACATAAGCTCCAATATACACTATACCATTCTCATTCAGATTCTTCAGAGCCTCTTCTCCCACATTAGGAATATCTCGGGTTATCTCTTCTGATCCTATGGTTAAATCACGAGCATCGACTTCAAATTCTTGAATATGAATTGAAGTGAAAATGTCATCCCTGACCAGTCTTTCGTTAACTAAGATCGCATCTTCAAAATTGTATCCACCCCAGGACATAAAAGCCACCAGAACATTTCTGCCCAAAGCAAGCCCTCCCTGACAGGTAGCTGGGCCATCGGCAATTACTTGACCTTTCCTGACATGGTCGCCTGCCTTAACAGTAGGAAGCTGATTCACACATGTATCCTGATTACTCCGCTTATACTTTTTCAAATGGTAAATATCTACAGGACTATTTTTATTTTTGTCATCTTCGCCACACCAAACTATAATTTGATCCGCTCTCACGCTCTCCACGCGACCAGCCCGCCGAGCAATCACCACCACTCCAGAATCCCGGGCTACCGCTTCCTCAATGCCCGTGACCACCAGTGGCTCCTCACAGACAAGAAGAGGAACCGCCTGCCTTTGCATATTAGAACCCATTAAGGCACGATTAGCATCGTCGTGTTCTAAAAAGGGAATTAACCCAGCCGAGGCACCCACAAGCTGTTTCGGTGAGATGTCCATAAGATCTATCTCTTTTGGCGAAACCAGAGAAAAATCTCCCCGACAACGGGTGGCTACCAAGTCTTCTTTAAATTTGCCTTCCTCACTTATGGGAGTATTTGCCTGAGCAATTACATACTCATCCTCTCGGTCAGCAGTGAGATACTCAATCTGGTCAGTAACTCTTTCTCTAATTATTTTACGGTAAGGTGTCTCAATAAGTCCGTACTTATTGATCCGTGCATAAAGTGACAAACTGGTAATCAAACCTATGTTTGGACCTTCAGGAGTTTCAATGGGACAAATCCGACCATAATGGGAATGGTGAACATCGCGCACTTCAAAACCAGCCCTTTTGCGATTCAGTCCCCCGGGGCCCAAGGCAGAGAGCCTTCTCTTGTGAGTAAGTTCAGCCAGAGGGTTTGTCTGGTCCATAAATTGAGATAGTTGACTAGTCCCGAAAAATTTCCGAATAACTCCCACCACTGGAGCAGTATTGATTATATCCCGAGCACTTATTGTTTCACTACTCTGCATATTCATTCTCTCCCTAACTAAACGAGCCATATGGGAAAGTCCAATTCTTATCTGATTCTCCAAAAGCTCACCTACCGAACGGACACGACGATTCCCCAGGTGATCGATATCGTCTATTTCTCCACCAGTTCCATTATTTAAATCGATAAGATACTTAATTGTGGCTAAAATGTCCTGCAGACATAGGGTTCGCCTTGTCTCTAGAGGGATTTCCAATTTCTTACTGTCCCTGGTTCCAAAATAGTAGTTGCTGCGACAAATAGTCTCCTGCAGTTGAGTAGGTAATTCAGATCTCATCTTTTCCAATACAGAAGATAGTTTTCTATTTATTTTGTAGCGTCCAACTTTAGATAAATCGTATTTTTTAGTCCTGAACAACAACGTATCAAAGAACGCTATTGCCGATTCTTCGGTAATATATTCCTGCGCGCGCAACCTGCGAAATATGTCCAGTATTGCTTGAGCCTGCGATTTAATTCTGTCCCTTTTTAAGGTTTCATGAATAGTTACATCGTTAATAGTAGGATCAAATTTCAACACTTCAACTTTGCTAATTTCTACCCTGATTATTCTCTTTGCTAACTCCAGAGTAATCTGTTCGTTGGGCTCTGCTAATATCTCCCCAGTCTTTTTGTCAATTATATCGGAAGCAAGGATCTTGCCTGATAAGGAAGAAGTAATTTTTTGTATATTATGTGAGGTGCCGGTTTTTAAATGAATGGTCTCCGTGTTATAAAACGCGTGTAAAATCTCAGAGTGAGTTTCCAAACCCAATGCCTTCAACAGCACGCTCGCCGGAAGTTTTCTCTTTTTATCGATCTTAACAAAAAGCGCATTATTGTTGTCGAATTCGAACTCTACCCAAGCTCCCCGATATGGTATAATACTGGCCACATAGAGTCTTTTACCATAAGATGATATCTTTATCTTTTTGGTCCCCGGTTCCTGGTCTTCTTCAAAAATGACTCCAGGCGAGCGGTGCAATTGATTGACTACCACTCGCTCGGCACCATTAATAATGAAGGTTCCGGTATCAGTCATACAAGGAAGATTGCATAGGTATACGGTTTGTTCTTTAAAGATTGGCTTTTTACGAGTTTCTTTCTTGATCTCCAACTTCACTCTTATCTTTAATGGCCTGGCATACATTATGTCTTTATTTATCGCTTCTGTCTTATCGTACTTAGGCTCTTCTAAAATATATTCCACAAAGCTCAATCGTAGCGTTTGGTCGACATTATCAATAGGGAAGATATCCTCAAAAGCCGCCTGAAGACCCTGCCTCTTCCTTTTTTCAGGGGGGACGTCCTTCTGCAAAAATTCTTCAAAGGAAGCTTTCTGCACCTCAATGAGATTAGGGATATCCATAATTGAAGGAATCCGTGCGAAATCTATTTTCTTCGCCAAATCAGACACCTCCTAATTTTGTAATTTCAAAATTTTTTATTTAATTTCTGCTTCTGCTCCAACTTCTTTTATCTTATTTTTGATTTCTTCTGCCGCATTCTTATCTATTCCTTCCTTCACTGCCTTTGGCGTATTATCTACCAGGTCCTTTGCCTCTTTCAGTCCTAAACCAGTAAGTTCACGCACGACCTTTATTACCTGAATCTTTTTGTCACCAATTTTCGTCAAAATAACACTAAATTCGGTCTGCTCTTCAGCCTTAGCCGCTTCCGGTTGAGCTCCCGCTGCTACACCAACTGGAGCTAAAGAGGCAGCACTAACTCCGAACTTCTCTTCCAGAGCCTTTACCAGCTCAGACAATTCCAGCACACTCATCTTTTCAATTGTCTGGATAATCTCGTCTTTACTCTTCTTCGCAGTGGTCATCTTTTATTCCTCCTTTACTTCTTCTGGCTTTTTCTTCCTAATCGCATCTAAGAGAAAAATCAAATTCCTCCCTAACCCCTGAAGTACTCCATAAAACCTAACAATAGGTCTCTGGAGGCTCAGACATAATTGGGCAAGGAGCACTTCTTTCGAAGGTAACTTAGCTAAAGATTCCACCTCCTGGGGAAGGATGACGTGGCCTTCTAAAAAACCTCCCTTAATCTTTAAATTCTGGTGCTGGCGAGAAAAATCTACAAGAGTTTTTGTAGCAACAATAATATCGGTTTTTTCAACGGCAATAGCAGTCGGTCCCCGAAGGTACTCTATTAACTTCTCCAATTTGAGATTCTTCATAGCCAAGCGCGCCAGAGTATTTTTTACCACTTTGAACTCGCAACCTATTTTGTTCATCCTGTTCCTCAGATCAGTCATTTCTTCCACATTCAGTCCTTTATAATCAGTCAAGATGAAATTATTATTCGTTCTTAACCTATCGGTAAGTTCATTTACAAAAACTTCCTTCTCTTTTCGTGCCATTCTTTCCCCCAAACTGGGAAAAATTAAGCGAAAAAATTCGCCTTTTCAGGCGATAAAAAAACTTCCCCCAGACAGAGAAGTTTTATTTTTGCACTTATCTGATCTCGGTAGGCAAGATTTAACCCGCAAAAGCGGGGGCCTACTATCTTCGACCTATTATATTTGGCTTCCTAAATATGTAATTTTATATAAACTTTTAATTTTTGTCAAGTGTTTTTTTTATTTTTTCGTTTCTGCCCTAAAAAGGAGTAAAAAAGGGGTCAGAGTGATTTTCTTATGGTCGGGTTTCAATCCTTCGGACCCCGGGGCGCTCACCATCTCGCGCCCGTCGCTACCCGGAGCTCCTCCTCCCATGAGGTCGGCGTTCGCGGGCTTCGAATCTCTCCTGTGAATCAACGGAGAGGGTGAGATTCGAACTCACGCTAGGCCATTCGACCTACTACAGGTTTAGCAAACCCGCCCCTTCAGCCACTTGGGTACCTCTCCGTTTAGAGGCCTGAATTAAAGATAAAATAGTAATTGTCGCTTTATTTATACCAGATTTAATTGTTTTTGTCAATAATAAGAAACCACCGGAGGATAGTCCCCGGTGGTCAATTTAAACTCACCAGTCTGTCCGATATAAAAGAGAAACACTCCAATTTTATACTTTGCTTTCCTCCCTGGAGCTTGTCCAGGACTTCACCTGGTTCCTGCCGTGCTCTTTAACCCAGTATAGAGCCTTGTCTGCCCTTTCCACCATCTCCTCGGCACTTATATCCTTCTCATAAAGAGAAATCCCTATACTCAGGGTCAGTAGGAATTTACCATTAACTACTTTAAAGCGATGACTTTCCAGACTCTTCCTGATTCTTTCAGCCGTCCTAAGAGCCAAATTTTCATCTACTCCAGGCAAAATTATGGCGAATTCCTCTCCTCCATAACGAGCAACTGTATCAATGTCGCGAAGGTCTTTTTTAAGAATCTCAGCAACTTTCACTAAAGCTTTATCCCCCATGGGATGACCGTAAGTATCATTGAACTGTTTAAAATGGTCCAGATCCACCATTAAAAGAGCCAAAGATAAATTTTGCCGCTCAGCTCGAGAGATTTCCTTCTCCAGACATTGATAAAAGAACCAATGTACATAAAGGCCGGTCAAACCATCTATAATTATTTGATGATTGTAAGTAATATTGGCAACAATTATTGCCGCCTGGCTAGCAAGCGTTTCTATTATCCCCCGGTGTTCTCGTAGATAATTTCTTCTGTACCTCTTTGAATTTAAAAGAACCATTCCTACATTCCGATTTTTGTAAGTTAGGGGAACGAGTAAGAGAGAAGAGGGGCTGGCTGGTTTCTCCTTGAACAATAATAAATTCTCATACGTAGAATCTTGCAAAATCTCGGCTGCAGAGATGGGACTTGTAATTTTTGTTATTTCAGCAAAAACAGGGCCGTCTTTACTAAACCTGAAGTCCCTGGGGAGGTCGGGCTTAACATCTACACCGGTTCCTAAAATTAAGTCACCTGTTTTATCTTCAACTGTTAATAATGCCCCTGACTTTGCTTCCACTGTATCCAGGAAAGCCTTAAGAATAGTGTCCAGAATTTCTCCCTTATGCTCAGTAGTAGTGGCAGTCTTGCTAAGATTTTCCAGTAGCTTTAGATTCTTATCAGACGATTCCCGCTTTCTTAGAATCTGCGTCTTATATATAAAGAACAATCCAACAAGCATACTACCAAAAAGAAGAAAAAGCGTAATTTGTTTGCGCGTAACCAGATTTCTCTTTTCAGAAATTCCTAGAGGCAATTCTTTTGGTTCATCTAATTTCCCCTTAGCAACTTCTCTTTTAATTACTTCAATATCCTGAGCTATTTTGGTTATCTCCTGACTTATTAAATCCCGAGCTATCCTGGGTATTTCTCGGCTTACTGGCCTATCTGGCTCGCGTTTCTCCTCTTCACTTACAACTATACTTTTTACCTCTTCGATGCGACCGGTTTCATTTCTAATCTTTTGTATACAGCCTATTGCTTCCTGATTTCTTGGATTCAAATCTAAAACGTGCACAAGCTTGCTAATAGCAATTTCATAATTCTGCTCCTGGTACTCCTTAATAGCCTGATTGAGAAGTTCCTGCTCTTCTCTTCTCTTAAGTTCATTTCCTGTCATATTGACGTATTTTAGGGTTAATTTATTTTGTGGATTCAACTCCAGCGCTTCCAGAAAATTTTTTAGCGCAAGCTCATACTCTTCTGCCCTAAAATACTTGACACCTTCTTCGAAATAGTATTTCTCTCCTTCTGTTTCCAGCATTTCCAGACGCGCAGACTGAATAGCCAGTGAGAGAAACACTAACATAAATAGAAAGATATTACCCAATACTTTCATTATTCCTCCCTTCTTCGAGATTCTTTTTTATAGTCCGCTCTAATCGGGCCGGCTGGAGCCATTCTGTATCTTTCGCCTCTCGGCAAATCTGAAAGGTTTTCTCGGTGATCTCTTTCGGCATCAACTGTGGAGAGATTCGCTGTCTATTAGGGTAGGGTATGTCCTTTTCTGGCTTTGCACTTCTTTGATCACTTTAACCAATTTCTCTACGTCCAAGAAAGGCTTATATAAACAGGTGTAGGCTCCCTTCTTTAATAAATCTCCTACAAGGCTCAGTGAAGAATAGTCAATCATCATTACCACTTCTATACCTGGTTTAATCTTTTTGACTGTCTCCAGGATTTCTATACCCTCCACTCCTGCCCTCCCTGTATCCAGAAGCACAACATCAAAATCATTCTCCTGAACCATCTCAATTGTTTCATCTCCATCTTTAGCCACTAAAACCCGGTACCTTCTTTCTGCCAACATGTTCCTCAAAGCCCCCCGGTCTTGCGCATTATAATCAACTATCAACACTGAGGGGGCTTCGAGGATAGACTCAACAGTGTGGACAAGCTCTTTCACATTGAAGGGTTTATTCACTACAACTTCTACTTCTGAGTCCGGAATCTCCGTCATTTCTTTTTTCTCGCCCGTAGAATTCACTATTATTACCGCCATGGACGGGCAGAGCCTTTTCATTACTTTAAAATCCCATACGCCACTTACTCCGGGTATTTGCCAAGGCGTAAGCAAGACATCGAAATTTTTCCTCTTTAAAAGCCAAATTGCCTTGTCTCCATCTTCTACTATACTCACATTATAGCCTTTCCTCTCAAAAATTTCCCTGAGAGGTTCCATAAGATCGATTCTACCGTCTACGATAAGGATGTTTGTGTTCTTCATTCTCCTCCTCTCAACCAGTATTCCTCCAGAAGAAGACGATTTGCTTCTTTCATCATACTTATTGTCTTCTTATCTTCAGGATTTAACAATAGAATTTCACTGAATTTTCCAATTGCCTGGATATACTGTTTCTGCTCCAAGTACCCCATACCCTCTTCGTGAAGGGTGGCGATTAGAGAAGCAATCCTTGCCTCCTCTTCTTTTTCAATCATAACCTTCTCTTTTTCCCGCTCTGCTTCCGGTTCCCCAAAATAGAGCCCAATGCTAAACTGATGCGTGTCACCCAAAATCTTGTGCGGTGTGTAAGCGTAATCTAACCGCAAATTATTCCGCTTTAAGCCCAAACCAAATCTTACCCTATCCTTTATGTCGGGATCAAATTTGCCTCCAATTCTCACCGCAAGATAGTTTGTAATCCAGCTTTCAGCACCTAAACCAAGATAGACACTCTCATTGTTCAATTTGTTAAAGTCTAAAGTCAAAGTCAGTGGATTGCTAGGGAACAATTTATAAGCCAGTCCAAACCTGAAATTTAAAGGCAAACTCGCAGATTCTCTAATGAATTTTATTCTTGTGCCGATATTCTGGATATTGATGCCCACATTTAAATTGTCCACCCCGGTTTTGTAAAGGGCGCCCAGGTCGAGGGCAAGGGCATTGGCAACCTCGTCATCCAGTTTCTCCCTGATAAACTTAAAACTCAATCCCCCTGACAGCCCTTTGATTAATTTTCTACCATAAGAAAAGGCCAAAGCGAGATCATACGCGCTAACATCACCAGTAAGGATTCCTCCATCGTCACTGCCCTCGATATCTCCACCCCCTAAATAATAAATACTAAGAGCAAGAACCGAGTCGTTAATTGGATGGCTATAACCAAAAAAATGATACCCAATATCTTCGAACCATCTGTTATACATAAAGCCGACTTCTGGTCGCTCTATTTGTACAAGGCCGGCTGGATTCCAGTAAATTGCACTAATATCATCAGCCAGCGCTACATAGGCTTCACCCATGGCAAGGGGGCGGGCTCCTACTCCTATTTTAAGGAAGTCTAATCCCGTAGTAGAAGCAACGGATGGACACCGTTGCCCAATCAAAAACAGTACTAGAATGAGACTTAAAGTTACAATTTTTTTCATTGCCGTTTTTCAGTTTCTCATCTGATAATTACTACTTTTCCCGTCTGGTTCCCCTTATCACTCTCAATGCGATAGAGATAGAACCCACTGGATACTTTATTCCCTTCACTATCTTTTACGTTCCACTTTGCTTCCCCGGCCTCTTCTTCAAGAGTTGCCATTATCCTACCTTCAATATGAAATATTTTCACCGACGCACCTGAGGGAAGGTTAGTAAATGTGATTTCAGTGTGACCCTCGCTCGGTTTAAAAGGATTAGGATAAACCTTGATAGAAGATGAAACCGGCTCGGGCTCAGGACAAATCCCTTCTGTCTCGTAAGATATTACCAATTGGGGACGGTAGGATTCCCACTCCAATTCACTGGAAAGAAACCAAACTGCCTCATTGTCACAATTATGCTCCTTAAGCAAAAACCCGAAGTTAACGTATTTCCCTTCCAACCAATCCTTTATTGTGCGCGTCACATCCCAGGAAACCCACCCGTAGGCTCTGCCGATAAAAGATTTTGCACTCTCTAATTCCGAATCGAAGTCGCCCCCCGCCGTCCTCCAATTGCGCTTCTCTATACTCTGGTTCCAGGTTACTTCTTTGTCATTCCAGAAACCCGTAATTTTATGTACATAAATCACTCTCTTCTCATCGAAATAGTAGTCCTCTGCCAGACAGAGTTGTAATTCCGCCGAGGAAATAATTGCATCAGGAGGAATGGACGTCAGATCGAACCGAATAAGGATGCGTTTGGTATCTCGCTGCCCGACACCTATATTTTCCTTGCTTCCAAAGTTCTTCATCTCGTCTCCAAGACCTTTGGAAATATGACTGTCTCGTGACTTCTCCGGCCCTGGCTGAATGGTCTGTTTCTTAGCATACGAGTAGGTAGAACTGCAAAATATTACCAGGGCACAGAATACTAATAAAGACAGTAACTTTTTTTTCTTCCCCATAAAATTAACCACTTTCTTCCTCAAAAAAAACCGATTTCTCTATCCAGCCCTACCGGATAGCAAAATCGGTTCCTAAGAAACTCTTCGGCAGCTCGGCTGGCATCCAAGTCCCGTGGCTTTGTGTCCCCCGATTTTTCCCCGATTATTCGGGAGTTACCTTTTCGGAGTTTCCGATATATTTACTAAAACTTCTTGAAATGCAAAATCCTAATCTTGAACCCTCTCCCTGCCGCCGTAAAGAGGATAATCGGAAAGACCTTTACCGTTTAGATATTCCTCAATGCCGGCGCAGGTTAAGCAGATATAATATCCGTCCATTTTCTTTACAAAATCTTTGGAAAATTTACCCGTGCATCTCTTGCAATAGAAAAGTTTTCTTTTTTTGTTCTTCTTCATTTTTTACCTTAATTCAAACCCCCGCGGGAAGGCGAGGATTAGGGTAAAGGTTAAAGGGAAAATGTAGAATACCTTCTACCTACTATAATTTTACTGGAATTCTTCTTTTTTACAATGGGTCGACCGTATAATTTTCTGAGATTTTTTGTCAAAAAAAAGACCCATTAAAAAATGGGTCTTTGAGGTAAACTTATGGAATATTACTTATAGGAATAGAACAGAATTTTTTAGTGCCTGCTGATGTAGCCCCTATTCAGTCCTTCCACCACTGCCTGTGCGCGGTTTTTCGCTCCCAGTTTTCTATAAATATGGTTAAGGTGGTTTTTGACCGTCTTTTCACTCACTGAGAACTTCTTTGCAATCTCTTTATTAGTTTTCCCAAAAGCCACTAACTTGAGGACTTTTACTTCTTTCTTTGTTAGATTGAGGCGTTTTGTCCCACTCAAAAAATCTGGCTTCCTTATGCCTTTTAGTAGTTTATGCTCTATGCAGGATGGAATTGAAACCCCCTCTCTAAATACAGAACGGATGGTCTCTATCAATTCACCAGAGGGATAAGTCTTTATTACGTAGCCAGAAGCACCTGCCTGAAATGATTCGGTAATATGTGCTGCGTCCTCGTACATAGATAGCATGATAACGTGAACCTTTCTACATCTCTTTTTAATCTGGCGCGTCATCCTTATCCCATTTGGACCAGGCAAGCTGATATCCATCAAAATCACATCTGGCTTCAATCTATCTGCCAATCCCAGGGCCTCGACACCATCTCTGGCTTCTCCAACTATCTTTATATCTTCATTAAGTTCCAATATACTTCGCAAACCTTCCCGGAAAAGTGCATGGTCGTCTGCTACGAGAATTCTAATTGTTTTCTTCGAGTTAACTTTACCCATCCTATTCCTCAAGCGGAATTTTTACCTTTATCTTGGTCCCTTGTCCCTTTTCAGTTTTAACAGTAAAGGCCCCTCCCAAAAGTTTTGCTTGCTCTTCCATTCCTATTAGTCCAAAATTCTTGGCATATTTACTCTGAGTTAAGGCTCTGTTTAAATCAAATCCTTTCCCATCATCTTCTATAATAAGATGGAGATTTCTATTCTTATCAGTTCTTAATCTCAAATCTACATTCTTTGCCATAGCGTGTTTCTTTATATTGTTCATTGCCTCTCGGATAATTCGATAGGTGCCTACCTGTATCTTCATGGGGAGACTCTCTTCCACTTTAAGATTTAAAGTAGCTGCAATCCCTGTCTTTCTGCGAAACTCTTCCAAATACTTTCTCAGGACAGTAACAAAGCCTGTTCTGTGAAATTTCGGGAGCCGCAAATCAAATATGACATGTCGTGTCGCCTTAATACCTTTTGCCAGCATCTTCCTTAGTGCCAATAGTTCCTTCTTTACCTTTTTTGGATTACCATCCAGAAGTCTCTCACAAAAGTCAATCTTCAAAAGTGAACTAGCTAAAGTCTGGGCTAAACCATCGTGAATCTCCTGAGCCAATCTGTTCCTCTCCTCTGTAACTGTAACTCCCTTGTACAGCTCGACCAGTTGCTCGGTTCTCTCCTCTACTTCTTTCTCCAGTTCTATTGTATGTTCTTTCAATTTCTCTTCTGATTTCTTTTTTTCCGTAATATCGGAGATAATTGCGACGGCTCCATTAAATTTCCCCTCGTTGTTCATAAGAGGAACACTACAGACCGAGAAGAACATGTCTTCCCCTCCCTTTGTCTTGCCTGTTAAAATATAATGTGATGATTTACCCTTAGTTCTCTTTTTGAATTCACTTTCTATTGTCTCTTTACCTACCCTTCCAAAAAAAGAGCGAATATCCTTACCCAAAAGCTCATCCCTCCTGTAACCCGAGCTCTGGTATAACTTATCATTCATAGAAGTTATCGTCATATTTTCATCGAGAATGCATACACCTTCACCCATATTTTCAAAAAACATTCTATATTTCCCTTCCAATTCTTCTGCCTGGTCAACTTTATCCACCATTTTTTATTCCTTTCTTAATCAAGTCTGTAACTATCAGAGCCTTCCTGAAGAAAAAAATTAGTTCCTTTTTTTGTATGTAATTTTACTATAAATCCCCCATTTTTACAATAGGTCTAACGAATAATCTTATAAAATTTTTTGACAAAAAAAAGACCCATTTTTTAATGGGTCTTTTAGGTAAATAACTCGAAGATTACATACAAAAAGAGAACAAAAATATTTTAATCCTTGCTAATGTAATCTCTCCTTAGCCCTTCTACCACTGCCTGTGCGCGGTTTTTCACCCCCATTTTTCTATAGACATGATTAAGGTGGTTTTTAACCGTCTTTTCACTCACGAAGAGCTTCTTGGCAATCTCTTTATTAGTTTTCCCGGAAGCCACTAACTTGAGGATTTTTACCTCTTTCTTTGTTAGATGGACATTTTCTGTCCCGCTCAAAAAATCTGGCTTCCTTATACCCTTTAGTAGTTTATGCTCTATAAGGGGTGGGATGGAAACCCCTTCTCTAAATACAGAACGGATAGTCTGTATTAATTCACCAGAGGGACTGGTCTTTATTACGTAGCCAGAAGCGCCTGCCTGAAATGAGTCGGTAATATGTGCCGTGTCCTCATACATAGACAGCATAATAACGTAAACCTTTCGATATCTCTTCTTAATCTGGCGCGTAATCCTTATCCCATTTGGACCAGGCAGGCTGATATCCATGAGAATCACATCCGGCTTCACTCTCTTTGCCAACTCGAAGGTTTCCGCGCCATCCTTGGCTTCTCCAACTATCTTTATATCTTCCTCAAATTCCATTACTCTTCGCAAACCTTCCCGGAAAAGTGCGTGGTCATCTGCTATGACAATTCTAATTATTTTCTTCAGGTTAACTTTACCCATCCTATCCCCCAAGCGGAATTTTTACCTTTATCTCGACTCCTTGTCCCTTTTCAGTTTTAACAGTGAAAGCCCCTCCAAAAAGTTTCGCCTGCCTTTCCATCCCCTTTAGTCCAAAATGCCTGGCATATTTTTTCTTATTCAAGGCTTTCTTTAAGTCGAATCCTTTCCCATCATCTTTAATGATAACGTGAAGATTCTCGTGCTTATCAGTTCTTAATCTCGCATCCACATTCTTTGCCATAGCGTGTTTTCTTACATTATTCATCGCCTCTCGAATAATTCTATAGGCACCTACCTGTATATTTGTGGAGAGACTCCTCTCCAGTTTAATATTTAAGTTACATATAATCCCTGTCTTTTTGCAAAACTCTTTAAAATACTGTCTGAGAACCGTGGCAAAGCCCGTTCTGTGAAAGTTCGGTAGCTGCAAACCAAATACGATATCCCGGTTCAACTTAATGCTTTTCCTAAGCATCTTTCGCAATTCCCCTAGCTCTGCCCTTACCTTTTCCGGATCTTTGTCCAGAACTTTCTCACAAATCTCAATCTTCAAAAGGGCAGTTGCCAGGTCCTGAGAGCAAAAATCGTGAATCTCCCGCGCCAATCTATTCCTTTCTTCTGTAACTCCCACTCCCTTATACAGATCGACGAGTAACTTGGTTCTCTTATTTATTTCTTTCTCCAGCTCTAGTGTGCGTTCTCTTAACTTATCCTCTAATTCTTTCCTTTCTGTAAAATCGGAAATAATTGCGATAGTCCCATCAAATTTCCCTTTTTTGTCAAAACGAGGAGCACCACTAACGGATAGGACTATTTCTTTCCCTTTCTTTGTTCTAACCTTTACAGTATAACGCGAAGAGTAACCCTCCATCCTTTTTTTCAACTCCTTTCTTACTCTATCTTTACTCTTACCTATAAGAAAGGGGACAACATTCTTACCCAGAATTTCATTCTTCCTGTAACCTGTAATTTCACAGACTTTACGATTAACAAAAATTGGCACCATCTTCTTATTAGTAACGCACAAACCTTCTCCCATATTTTCAACGGAAACTCTATATTCCTTCAATTCTTGTAATTGATCCTTCTTATCCACAACTTTTTCTCCTGATAAACCGGAAATTTTGAAGGAATGGCCACTGCACTAATTATTCTTTTTACGCAAAATTTATGTTACCACAACTAATCAATAATGTCAACTACAAATCGTCGCTACCCTGAGCTCCTTATTCGTCGCTCCAGCGACCCTTCGCTACTCCTCCCATGGGTCGGCGTTCGCGGGCTTCGGTCCTTCGGACCCCGGGGCGCTCACCGTCTCGCGCCCGTCGCTAACACGTCCCGATTTATTCATCGGGACAGCGACCCCTCCTGTGAATCATACGGAAGGGGTGAGATTCGAACTCACGTTCCGATTACTCGGAAACTGGTTTTCAAGACCAGCGCCATCAACCGCTCGGCCACCCTTCCACTTACTCCTTCTTCTTCTCCTCTGATTCTGAGGGTTTGAATCCTTTTCTTTCCCATCTATTCTTCTTTTTTTGCCACCCAGTAATTCTCCAGTCGACATGTCTTATATCACGCAGAGCCAGTATTTCCCTCTCCACCTTCCTCAGTTGACTGGAGACTGCTAATTCATTATGTCCGTCTACTTTATCTCCCATAAATGCCAAATATCCTTTAATACAAACTGTATCCTTTACCGTATTCACTAACAGTCCAGGCACGTTAACCCAGTTCCTGCTTAATATTATCTTCACTTTACTATTAACTTTCCATGATTCCATGCCCATTTTTAATCTCTATCAATTATCTCCAATCCATTCATATGGGGCTGGAGAACTTTGGGAATAATTACTGTTCCCTTCTCAGTTTGATTATTTTCTAAAATGGCGGCAAAGGTTCTACCAATGGCCAGCCCGGAACCATTCAATGTATGGACATATTCCAGTGTTCCCGTTTTTTCCTTCTTATGCTTAATATTTATTCTCCTCGCCTGGAAATCTGTAAAGTTACTGCAAGAGGAGACTTCCCGCCACCTGTTTTCACCAGGCATCCACACTTCCAGGTCGTAAGTCTTGGCTGCCCCGAACCCCAAATCGCCTGTGCAAAGAGCTACAACCTGATAAGGAATCTCCAATAATTCTAAGACCTTCTCAGCATCAGAGACCAGAGTCTCCAATTCCCCATAAGAATCTTCGGGCCTGGTGAACTTTACCAGTTCCACCTTGTTAAACTGGTGATTCCTGATTAATCCTTTGGTGTCCTTTCCATAAGAACCGGCTTCTCTACGAAAACATGGTGTATAAGCCACATAATTCAAAGGCAAGTCTTTCTCCTTCAGAATTTGATTCTTGTGCAGATTGGTCAGAGGCACTTCGCCAGTGGGAATCAAATAGAGGTCATCGTCTTTGCACTTGTAAAGTTCTATGGAAAACTTGGGCAACTGCCCTGTGCCCATCATGCTCTCACCAGTGACCATAAAGGGCGGCAATATTTCCTTATATCCTCCTTTAATATGTAAATCGAGCATGAAGTTAATCAGTGCCCTTTCCAGCCTCGCTCCCTTTCCTTTGAGGAGGGCAAACCTGGTACCGGAAATCCTGGAGGCAAGGGGAAAATCGAGGATTCCCAAACTCTCCCCCACCTCCCAATGTTCACGAGGCTCAAAATTGAACTTCTTCTTCTGTGGTTTCCCTTCTCTCACAACCTTATTATCCTTAGGTGTCTTCCCCACAGGCACAGATTCGTGGGGCAGGTTGGGAATCATCAACAGATGTCTTGTTGTCTTCTCCTGAAGTTCTTTTAACTTATCATCTAACTCTCTTATACGCTCAGAGACTTTCTGCATCTCCCCAATCGATTCTTTAATTTCCTTGCCTTCCCTCTTTAATTTCCCTATCTCTTCCGAAGCCTTATTCCTTCTATATTTCAAATCTTCCACTTCAACTAAAATTTTCCTCCGCTCTCCATCCAACTGGAGAAGTTCATCGAGAGAAATCTTCTCTCCCTTGTCTTTTAAACCCTTGTTGACTTTTTTTATATTTTCCCTGATAAATTTCAAATCGAGCATCTTATCCTTTCATCACCCCGATTGGTCTCATCCTGGCTACTTTCTTAGAAATACCTGCATTGTGGCAGACATCCACTACTTCATCAACGTCCTTATAGGCTTGAGGCGCTTCCTCTGCCAATGTCTTGTATCCCTTTGCCTGAATAACGATTCCTTTCTCTCCTAACTCCCTCTGTAACTGTTCGCCGCTAATCGTATGCAAAGCTTTTGTTCTGGACATCGCTCTCCCCGCACCATGGCAGGTGCTTCCCCATGTCTCTTCCATAGCTCTTGTGGTGCCCACAAGGACATAGGAGGCAGAACCCATTGTCCCTGGGATAAGCACTGGCTGCCCTACACCTTTATAATCCTCGGGCACATCAGGATGTCCTGCGGGAAAGGCTCTGGTTGCGCCCTTTCTATGAATACAAAGAGTTGTCTTTTTTCCCTCTACCGGGTGTTCTTCAATCTTTCCGATATTGTGCGCTACATCGTATATAAGCACCATTCCCAGGTCTTTAGGACTTATCTTAAGCACCCTTTCGAAGGTCTCTCTTGTCCAATGCATTATGCACTGCCTGTTTGCCCAGGCGTAATTAGCTGCGCATCTCATTGCTTTCAGGTAGTTTTGACCTTCCTCTGACTTTACTGGCGCACAGGCCAGTTGTCGGTCGGGAAGACTGATGTTATATTTTCTTACAGCATTTCCCATTAGCCTGAGGTAGTCATCACAAATCTGATAACCGAGCCCCCTTGAGCCGGTATGAATCATCACTGTAATCTGTCCAGGAAATATACCGAAAACTTTAGCTACCTCTTCGTCGTATATCTCCTCTACAATCTGAATCTCCAGGAAATGGTTTCCTGCTCCCAATGTGCCCAGCTGCGGCCTTCCCCTTTCTAAAGCTCTCTGTCCCACCTTGGTAGCATCAGCACCCTCCATGGAGCCCTTCTCTTCGGTATGTAGAGCATCTTCGGGAAGTCCATAACCCTTCTTTATTGCCCACTGGCTACCTTTCTCCAGAACCTCCATTACCTCCTGAGAGGAGATTTTTATTCTTCCCTTAGAACCCACTCCTGAAGGAATGGCTACGAACAATGCAGAAATTAACTCGTGAAGTTTAGGACGAACATCCTTTTCCTTCAAATTTGTTCTAAGAAGCCTTACCCCACAATTAGAAACGACAAAATTATTGGCGATAAAGTTGTGATGGGGATGGGCAACTGTGAAATCGTATACATAACCATCAAAATCTACTTCTTCGATACTTTCAATTTCATCCCAGACCATACCCGATTCTTCCAAACCTTCTGTTGCCTTCTCTAAAAACTGGTCAAACTTGGGAGAATTCGTGGGCACTCTATGCTCAATATTTCTCTCCTCATAAATTGAACGCTCCACAAAACGAAAGTTGACAGAAGAAGAATCGAAGCCACTAAAAATATCCCGGGCAGACATTGCCTTTACTAATTCCTTCTGCTTTACTTTACTTGCCATCTCTTTCCGCTCTGCAATAACTAATTGTTTCCATTTCAGATATTGCACGGCAACATTGGCAAGCCCTTTCCGCTTTTTATTATATTCGAAGCCTATTCTGGTAAAGAGATTAATCATATTCTGCGGACGCCCTGACAATATCAGTCTCAAGCGAAATGTATTTGCATTCTCTTTTCTTTGACTGATTTTGAGAGTAGTTACACCAAAATCGTTCAGTAACTTACTCATCTCTTTAAAAAATACAATTCCATTTTCCACAAACTCTTCCTTCTTATTCATAGAAACCACTGGACAATAAAAATTATGCCCATGTCCTGTCATTGTTTTAGGAGTATTCATTTCTGCGCCAAAGAAAGATGCTAAGAATAGTCTCTTCTGCCATAATGGTGTTTTAAATAGCCATCGGGGAATATGGTATTCCTGTCTTGCCTTATTTCCCAGAGGCACGCCCAGAGCAACCAGTAGAATGGCTAAACTGCTCGATCTGACCATACACATAGTCTCCATTGTCTCAAATTCATAAACCGAATAACTTGTCTTAATTTTCTGCTTTCTCTTTCTGGAATATATCCTTGAACATCTATAACCAATACTGGCTATATCTCTCCTTATCGTTTCCAGGTCTTCTGTCTTGCCCCAGAACCCAGTAATTCCCTTGCCTCTCTTTCTAACAAAATGGATACTCCCATCGCCAAATACATAGCCCATTACTTTCAAAATATAGGGAAGTTGTGGAGAGCTAAATCTTAAAGGCAGAAGTCCTCTTTTCTTCAAGTGGATAATAATCTGTTCCAAGCCATGTCCCCGGGAATCTTTTTCCAGAGTTAGAAGAATCTTTCTTATATCCTTTTCCTCAATAATAATTTCGTCACTGGGCTTCTCATAAGGGACGCCTTCGAAGGGATAGATTGCTACTTCACTACCTTTAGACAAATTCTTAAGTTCTACCATACCATCTCTGGTATAAAAAGGATGGTCTTCTGTAGCAGTAATTTTCTTGCCTATCTTTGTAGTTATCTTAAGAACTCTATTATCAGGTTTTCGTTTCAGGAAATTTACTATTCCAGTATTGGTAAACTTCCCCGAGTTAAAATCGAAACATCCGATTTTCTCGTCGGTCCACATTCTTTCAAATTCTTCTATTTTCAGACGATATCCTAAATTATGCAGAATTAAACTATCTCCAGAAATGCAATTCAAGTCATAACCAACACCTCCTGGGGAGATTACACCTCCGGCTTCGATATCCATAGCTGCCACTCCACCGATGGGAAACCCATAGCCCCAGTGGATATCGGGCATAGCCATAGATTTGCCCACAATTCCCGGAAGATAGGCTACATTGGCTACCTGGACAGGTGTTCTATCCATCCTGAGGTGCTGGAGCATCTTCTCACTGGTATATATCAATCCCGGCACCCTCATCCCTTCTTTCTTAGGGAGTAGCCACCTGTAGTCATCAATCTTCTTAAATGTCCCTTTCCACTCTTCTGCCATAATATTATCCTTCAATGAATACACAACCCTGCGCCCAGTTTGCTGGGCGTGTGGGTTATTTGCGCAAATTAAATATCGAATATTATCTCTGCCTGAAAAACTCCTTCAGGGAGAGTAGAATTTGAAATTTTCAGTCGGTGGTAAGTAGCAGCCTTAAACTCTGTCTCTATCTGGTGTCTGGTGATATCGAGTTCTTCTCCGAATATCTTTGCCTTAAGATGTTTCTCATCTATCTTGGAGACCTCAAATTTGGAGAAGAGCATGCTCTGGGAAGCAGAAAGATAGATTATCTCATTCAGCCAGGAGACCAGAAGCTCTTCTTTATTCTCTGCCTCTAACGAGATATCCTCTGAATCCTTAGGGTTCACTTTCTTTAAATCTGTAATCAAACTTGCCATCCCATAGGCTGCATTTATAAATAGCTCGGCCAAATCCTTACCGTATGCTTTAATCCCCATATCTGCGGTATGCTCAATTACTTCAAACTTCTTCACCCTTTCTCCTCGTTCTCTTTAACCACGCTGGCAATGGCCACCAATCTGTCTCCTTCCTCAAGTCTGATTAGCCTCACCCCTTTGGTACTCCTGCCTATGCGTCGAATACCTTTTACGGCTTGACGTATAAATAGACCGTGCGAGGTAACTAACACTATATCGTCGCTATCAGTGACACTTTTTATTCCCACTACTTCACCGTTTCTTTGGTCGGTTATTATGTTAATTACACCCTTACCCCCTCGTGCCTGTAATCTATATTTGTCCACATGAGTCCTCTTTCCATAACCTTTGGATGTGGCAGTTAAGAGTGCATCACCTTTCTTCATTATCTCCATCCCCACCACTCCATCTCCTTTACCCAGCCTTATACCTCTTACTCCCTGTCCCGCACGACCAATGGAACGCATCTCCTCTTCGGAAAAACGGATGGACTTCCCTTTTCCTGTGCCGATAATTACCTCTTCTTTACCAGTAGTAAGCTTGACATCAATAAGACTATCTTTTTTACCCAGTTTTATAGCTATAATACCGCCTTTCCTGGGATTCGAATATTCCTTCAAAGAGGTCATCTTTATCACTCCATTACAAGTTGCCATCAGAAGATATTTCTCTTTCTCTTTGGCGAAGTCTCTTACTGATACCATCGCTGTAATTGATTCTCCAATAGAAGATAGCCTAATCAGATTTACAATAGCCTTTCCTTTGGCAGTGCGACTTGCCTCGGGAATCTCATAAACTTTCAACCAGTAGACTTTACCCAGATTAGTGAAAAATAGCATATAGCTATGCGTTGTGGTAATAAATATGTCCTCTATAAAATCTTCTTCCCTGGTCGCCATTCCCGTAATTCCTCTGCCTCCTCTTCTCTGAGCACGATATGTAGAAACAGGGAGCCTTTTGACATAGCCAGCGTGGGAGATAGTAACCACTGCATCCTCTTCGGGAATCAAGTCTTCTATATCCATTTCTATGGCCTGAGCCTTAATCTTGGTTCTCCGTTTTTCTCCGTATTTTTCCTTTACGCTTATTAATTCTTTCCTGATAATCTCCAGAACCTTTTGGGGAGTAGCAAGAATCGCTTTGAACTGCTCTATGTTTTTAATCAATTCTACATACTCTTCTAATAGCTTGTCCCGCTCTAAGCCGGTTAATTGGTGCAACCTCATATCCAGAATCGCCTGGGCCTGGGCTTTAGTGAATTTGAAATTTTCCATTAAGGACTCTCTCGCCTTATCTACATCTTTCGATTTTTCTATAATATTAATTACCTTATCTATATTTTCCACCGCCTTCTTTAACCCTTCCAGAATGTGAGCTCGCTGTTCGGCCTTCTCCAACTCAAACTTTGTGCGCCGGGTAACGATCTCCTTTCGATATTCGAGATAATGGGAGAGCACTTCTTTGAGATTCAGTATTCGGGGAACATTATTTACCAAGGCAAGAGTAATTACTCCAAAAGTAGTCGCCAGCTGTGTGTGATTGAATAACTGGTTAAGCACAATCTGCGCATTCGCTTCCCGCTTCAGTTCAATAACTATGCGCATCCCCATTCGGTCAGATTCGTCACGCAGGTTACTGATACTATCTATCTTCTTATCCCTTACCAAATTGGCTATTGTCTCCAGAAGCTGAGATTTATTTACCTGATAGGGAATCTCATTAACCACTATGGCTTGCCTGCCACTACCAATTTGTTCAATATCCGTATCGGCTCTCAACTTAATCGAACCCCTGCCTGTGAGATAGGCATCTTTTATCCCCTTCTTCCCGAATATTATCCCACCAGTAGGAAAGTCGGGTCCTTTAATTACTTTCATTAATTCTGTAATTTCAGTGTTGGGATTATCTATAAGTATTATTATTCCATCAATAACCTCTTCCAGGTTATGGGGTGGTATATTGGTGGCCATTCCTACGGCAATACCTGAAGAACCGTTGATCAGGAGGTTGGGAAGCCGAGCAGGTAGAACCACAGGCTCTTTTAAAGACTCATCAAAATTGGGGACGAAGTCGACTGTGTTTTTATTAATATCGGTAAGTATTTCTGAAGCAATGTTTGCCAGCCTTACCTCTGTGTAGCGCATCGCGGCCGCTGCATCGCCATCAACGCTACCAAAATTGCCCTGTCCATCAATGAGAGGATGCCTTAAGGAGAAATTCTGAGCCATTCTCACCATAGCATCATATACAGCCATATCTCCGTGAGGGTGGTACTTCCCCAGCACTTCCCCCACAACACGGGCACTCTTCTTATAAGGCTTATTGTGAAATAAACCAAGATCCTGCATAGCGTAGAGAATACGCCGGTGAACCGGTTTCAAACCATCCCTCACATCGGGAAGAGCTCTACCCACAATTACGCTCATGGCATAGTCTATATAAGAGTCTTTCATCTCGTCTTCTATGGTTCGCGGTATAATTTTTTCAGAAGATTCCATTATCTTTCCTTTAATTTCTCTTTAAGGAAGAGTTGATTTTGAGGAGTATTAGAATTTTAGCGAGGGAACGAGGGCAATATCTTTCCCTTCATCCCTCTTTCTAGGAAAAGTTAGTTCGCAAGGAGCTTTTAATTTCTTGCTTTACTAAATCTTTGCGAGCGAAACAATAAAAATTTCAATTGTTCGACCCCGATTTATCGGGGGAGTTTTTGAAATTTTAGTGTAGCGAGCAATAGATTTTGTTAGCAAGAAATTTCAGCGATGAGCAAACTAACTTTTCCTGTCTCTTTCCATTATATATCCAGGTTTCTCACTTCAGGAGCATAAGTTTGTATAAAATTTTTCCGTGGTTCGACCTTATCTCCCATAAGAGCGGTAAATATCCTATCCGCCTCTACCACATCTTCCAGTTGGACCTGAAGAAGAGTTCTCTTCTTGGGATCCATTGTCGTCTCCCATAATTGAATAGGATTCATCTCTCCCAACCCTTTATATCTCTGTATATTGATCCCTTTTTTTCCCAGATTCTTTACCACCTCCAGCAGCTCATCAAAACTGTGCACATTGAACTCTTCTCCATTACATCTTATTCTATTTATGACTTCCTTGCCACTCTCCTTGCCATACCGGGAAATGTCCAGACCTGTCTTTTCCAGGTTAGCTACAACCTCTTTTATCTTTTTCAACTCCCAGAGGTCCTTCACTTCCGGCCTTTCCTCCTCGCTGGGTGGAGCCTTCTCTTTATTCTTACTCTTCTCCTTCTCCGTAAGCTCTTTGCGGAAACTTTTCAACTCTTTCTCTGAATATAAGTACTTCTCCTTAAGCGAAACCCCCTTCCCCTTAGTCTCTATTACAGAATAAAGAGGAAGCCTGCCTGATTTATTGAGTTCTAAAAAATTTTCCCAGGTAATTCCTTTCTTTCCCGCTTTCTTAAGGAGCCTTTCCATCTCTATTAGTCCCTGGAGAATCTGTTTAATCTTTTCTTCTTCATATTTTAAGATTTCTTTGCCATCCTTTAATTTAAAAAGCCGGATACCTTGCATACCCTGGCGTAAAAGGTATCTATCCAGTTCATCATCCCCCCCTAAATACATCTCCTGTTTCCCTTTTTTTACCCTATAAAGGGGTGGTTGGGCTATGTATACATAACCATTCTCAATCAAAAGGCGCATCTGCCGATAGAAAAAGGTCAAAAGCAGAGTGCGGATATGTGCCCCATCAACGTCAGCATCAGTCATAAGAATGATCTTATGGTAGCGGGCTTTTGCCAGGGCAAACTCCTCTTCGCCAATGCCGCTTCCTACAGCAGCAATTATTGTCCGAATCTCCTCATTGGAGAGCACTTTATCTAACCGCGCCTTCTCCACATTTAGTATTTTCCCTTTTAAGGGAAGGATAGCCTGGAAAGCCCTATCCCTCCCCTGCTTTGCACTTCCTCCAGCAGAATCGCCTTCAACTATATATAATTCACACAATGAGGGGTCTCTCTCTATGCAATCGGCCAATTTCCCGGGCAGAGAAGCACTATCCAGTGCCCCTTTTCTCCTGGTCAGTTCACGCGCCTTTCTGGCGGCTTCCCTGGCTCGTGTTGCAGTGATCGATTTTTCTACAATCTTATTAGCAATAGAAGGATTCTCTTCCCAAAAAGCGCTCAGGTATTCGCCAACTATAGATTCGACAATTCCTTTCACCTCGGAATTACCCAGCCTGGTCTTGGTCTGACCTTCAAATTGCGGTTCAGGCACTTTCACGCTAATTACTGCCGTTAGCCCCTCACGCACATCCTCCCCGGAAAGCGACACCTGTTTGTCCTTCAGGGCAGCATTTCGCCTTATGTAGTCATTGATTACTCTGGTTAGAGAAGTCTTAAAGCCGATAAGATGGGTGCCACCTTCTTTAGTGTTGATATTATTAGCAAAGGTGAAGATGTTTTCGGTGTAACTATCATTATACTGCAGGGCAATCTCCGCGTTTACCCCTTCTTTTTCTCGAGAAAAGTAGATAGGCTTTTTATGAAGAACATTCTTATTAGCATTCAGGTAGTTTACGAAAGAGGTGATTCCTCCCTCGTAACAGAAAGAGTGCTGTTTGTCTTCCCGCTCATCATAAATATTTATAGTAGTGCCGGGATTCAAAAATGCCAGTTCACGCAAGCGGTGGGAGAGAATGTCGAAATTGAAAGTCACACTCTCTGTGAACACATTAGGGTCTGGTTTAAAAGTTATCTTGGTCCCTCGATCATCGGTTGGGCCTACAACCTTTAGATTGTAATCTGGTTTGCCTCGATGGTACAACTGTTTATAAATATTACCGTCTCGATAAACCTCCACCTCCAGCCATTCGGAAAGGGCATTTACCACTGAAATTCCCACCCCGTGGAGCCCGCCGGATGCTTTATATGCTTTCTTATCGAACTTCGCGCCAGCAAAGAGCTTAGTCATAATAACTTCTACAGCTGGCTTCTTCTCGCGGAGATGAATATCCACAGGAATGCCCCGGCCATCGTCCATAACACAGATACTATTATCTTGACGAATGGTAACATCAATATTTTTACAGTAGCCGGCTAAGACTTCATCGATGCTGTTATCTACAGCCTCCTCTACTAAATGGTGCAACCCCATAGGACCTGTTGTCCCTATATACATAGCCGGTCTCTTCTGAACCGACTCCAGACCCTCCAGAACCTGAATCTTATCAGCAGTATACTCGCTTTTTCCTGAGACCATCTTCCTACTGTTTACCTCCCAACCTCTCAAATCTTTGGCCTATAGCTCGAGCACTGATTCCCGATAAGTGGAAGGAACCATCCTCAAGTAATATCGCTGCTTTTGCCTTCTGTTTTAAACTGGAAAATTGTCCCCACTTCGCCTTTCGCATATCAATAATCATAACTATTTCCCTGATGTCAATTATTTGACCATTTCCAATGCATAAAAACAAGATAACCCCTTCCCCGATTCCATCGGGGTTCTCACCCGGGGCTCTCACCGTCTCGCGCCCGCGCCTTTCCCTCGCTACGCTCGGTCGTCGCTCCTTATTCGTCGCGACCGGCGCCCCTTGAGGGAAACCAGATTGTTTCACTCAAACTCCCTAATCCGCATCCCGATTGTTATCGGGATGCTTCAAGATAACCCCTTCGGGAATACTTCCAATTTCGATTTTTCCAATTTATTTTACCTTTTTTAATCGCTATTTGTCAAGAGAAAATGGACTATAGATAGAGAAAAAAGTTGGCAAAAGAAAACCCTCTAACATAATATGTCAGAGGGTTATATAAAAAATATCAACTCCGGGCAAAGAGTCAGTTTCTCTCGCCTCTAGAAATGGGCGAGTGTCCATAGCCCCTTAACACTGCTTCTACCCTTGCCGTTAACTCATCAGGGTCAAAAGGCTTAGTAATGTAATCGTCTGCTCCCTTATTTAGTCCAACAACCCTGTCTTTAACCGAACACTTAATGCTCAATATTATAATAGGAATAAAATTCGTGTGGTCGTCGGTCTTTAAAATCTTGCACGTGTCATAACCGTCTATGCCCGGAAGTATTATGTCTAGGATGATCAAGTCAGGCCTCACTTTAGACACTTCTCCCAATGCCTCTTCCCCGCTCTCCGCCGCATAGACCATATAGTCTTCTGCTTCCAGAATAGTCTTAACCAGATTTGTAAGATCTGGATCGTCGTCCACGATTAAAATCTTTGCTTTCATAGTCATCTTCTCCACACAATAGTAAATCCTGTCTTTCCCTATATTAAGTATAATTTATTAATGTTAAGTTTAGGTTAACAATTTGTAAAATTTTTGTAAACTTTATATGGCTTTCAGAAATGGTCATTTATGGGAAAACCGAGCAGGGCAAGATTGAATATTCACTCTTCCTCAACAAACTTATAACCCA
>DATKVN010000037.1 GCA_035530055.1 bacterium
TTAGGAATTCTTCGTCACCCTGTTACTTTTCATGTAAAGGATGGAAAATGGGTTGATATTACTGGCGAAGAGGAAGCAGCTTTTCTTCGTGGGTGGTTCAAGCGACTCAACGACCCCCATATGTGCAACGTTGCTCATGTCTGCTATGGTTTTAACCCAGGCGCTCGCCTTTCAGGATTGTGTACCGAAGATGAAAGGGTTTGGGGTTCTACAGAATGGGGTTTTGGTTACCAGGGTCCATTTTTTAAGGGCAATGCTGGACCTGCAGTCACCCATGTAGATGGTATTTGTTTAAATTCCTCCGTTTGGTTAGATGGAACGCAGATAATGGACCAGGGTAAACTTACTCATCCTAAACTAGCCGATCTTGCTCATCGAATGGGAAAACAGTAAACAAAGACAAACGGGAAACGAAGTGAAAGAGAAGAAAGGAGAATGGGTATGAGAGAAAGATTAAAAAGAAGTTTTTGAATTTTGCATAACATCTTGAGACACATAAAAAGATACAAAGAAATAATAATTAGGAGGTTTAAAAATGTTAAGAAAATTTTTTATTTGTTTGATAGGAGTATTAGTTATTTTGAGTGTTTTGGGAGGAATGTCGTCTTACGGTGCTCCCAGCACGCCTTCTACTGCCTTGCCGACTATTAAAATACTCGGTACGATACCTCTCTCTGGTGATGCGGCTAATATTGGACCTCCATATGACAGAGCTATTCGCATGGCAGTGGATGAGTTGAATGAAGCAGGCATTCCAGGTTTTGCTGGTATCGATTATAAGGTAATCGATACCGGAACAAGTCCAAGCGTGATACAGAGAAAACTAGCAAGAGAAGTGGAAACTTGGCATCCGGATCTCATCATCGGATGTGCCCTGGAAACAGAAATAAGGGTTCCTTGTCAGTTTGCTCCACAATACAAGCTTCCTACCATCGTTGGCGGACATCTAAGCATGTCCAAATACATGCCACCAGGAGAGGTCTCCCTCTCAAAATGGGTTTGCTACTACGGATATTCAGACTTCTATTGCGGGTGGTTTGCTGGTCAATTCTTCCAACAAATGGGCGCCAAGAAAGTTGCATACGTAGGGGGAGACTACGATTGGGGCTACAGCAATGGAATGGGTTTGAGAGCTTACTGGGAGCAGAATGGTAAGCCCTTTGAGATTTCCCCTGTGATTTATACGCCGCTTGACAAGACTGATTTTGCCACTGAGGCCGAAATCATCAAGAAAGAAAAACCAGATGCCCTCTATTGCGCCTATATGGGAGCTGGCTGGTTTAGTTTTCCCAAACAACTCCGGGATGCTGGAGCCATGCCAAAGTACTTTCTCTATGATCCGACCTATTCCAATATGGGTGGTGCTAAAGTCACGGGAGCATACGGAGCTGAGAACATTTACACGCTTGCAGATCACGATCCCGATTCGTTGGCCTGGGCCGATTTTGTTAAAAAATGGAAGAAGAGATACGGTCAAAATGCCTTTCCGGAAGCATACACCAATAACCACTACCAAGCTATCTACTGGTTCATTGAAGCCGTGAAAAAGGCTGGCCCAAAAGCTTTAGAAGATCACGAACTGCTGATTGATACAATGCATAATACGTCATTTCAAAACGTCTGCATTAGTCCCATGGGGCCTCTATGTCCTTATGGAAGCAACTGGGGAGCTACTGGAACAATTATTCAATTCCAGCCCGGTGCTGGGAAGGTCGATCCAAGCTTTTCTTTACATGAGGTGCTTATTACTAAGGTACAATCTCCCAAGAAGGACGCCAAGCAAATTCTGGAGGAGATAAAGGGCATCCAGAAACTAGAAAAGGGCCAGGTTTATCCTGCAGGAGGATAGTTGAGATTAGAAATACAGCCCCCTATTGTGGTTCAGTAGGCAGCAATGGGGGCTGTATCCTTACCTTTCATTTTGAGCAGAATGCTCCTCTATTAGCTAAAAGAAAGTGGATTAACGAAGAAAGAATTTAAATAAGCTTGAAAGCTATAGATAATGTAGCCTAGTAAAGGCTAAGCCTGTTCCAGCTTGCAGAGATACTGGGAAACATCCCGGAAGTCTGCCAGGAAAGAGGAATTTACCGCATCATGTGTTACGAATACAAGAGGAGATTCCAAACCCATGGATTTCAGGGCAAGAGGCTTATTTATTTAATGAAATTATGAGTAATTGGAGAGTGTTAGACGCGATGGTAAAAACAAAAATGTAGAATGGAGGTTGCGATAAATATGTTGGAGGTCAAAAACATAAAAAAAACATTCGGCGGACTGGTAGCACTGAAAGATCTTAGTCTTAATGTTGAATCCCAAAAAATCACCTCTCTAATTGGACCAAATGGTGCCGGTAAGACTACGCTTTTTAATATTATTGCTGGTTCTTTAAAAACTGATTCAGGAGAGGTCAGTTTTTTGGGTAGGAATGTCACTAAAATTCCACCCTATCGGATTTGTCAATTGGGAATCGCGCGGACATATCAGTTACGAAATATTTTTCCCAATTTGACAGTTTTCGAAAATATTTGCGCTGGACTATGGAAAGATAATAGTTTAAATTTCCAAGACCGTGAACAACGAGTTTACGAGATACTCTCATATTTTGATCTTGCAAAGAAAGCAAAGTACATAGTTTCCAATCTTCCTCCTTTAGAAATAAAATTAGTAGAACTTGGCAGAGCGCTAGCTACTAATCCCAAACTCTTACTACTAGATGAATTGTTAGGAGGGCTGATCGGGCCAGAAACACTTAAGATCTGTGAAATCGTGGAGGACTTGAGATCAAAAGGATATACAATCTTGCAAATTGGTCACGAGATCAAACCCATTATGCGTACTTCGGATTGGATCTATGTCCTCAATGAAGGCGAAAAAGTAGCAGAAGGAATCCCAGATGTGATAAAAGAAAACGCTGAAGTGCTAAGAATCTATTTGGGATTGGAGGTGTAAACATGCCCTCATTGTTACTGGAAACTGAGAATCTAACTGTTACCTATGGTTCGTACGCAGCTTTAAAAAAAGTAAGTTTTTCCGTTTACGAAGGAGAAATTGTAGCAATTGTAGGTCCGAATGGTGCTGGCAAGACAACGCTCCTAGAAACAATAGCAGGACTCCTGAGACCAAAAGAAGGAGTGATAAAAATACAGTCACGCGATGTCACAAAGCTGGGACCGCTTCAAAGGAGAAGACTTGGTTTGATGCTGATTCCGCAAGAACAAAATATCTTCTTTTCAATGTCAGTAAAGGACAACCTACAATTTGGAGCTTTCTACGAGAACAAGCGTACAACAAGTGAACTACTGAAACGGGTCTTCCAAGCATTTCCAAAATTGCGCGATCGGATAACACAGATAGCAGGGACCATGAGCGGAGGAGAGCAAAGGATGTTGGCAATTGGCATTGGACTCGCTGCTAACTCAAGGATTCTGATGATTGATGAACTTTCTCTGGGATTGGCACCTAAGGTCGTCGGGAGCATTTTAACATTACTGAGAAATATAAGAGATGAGACAGGCACCACAATCGTTCTTTCTGAGCAAAGTATTAAGGCATTGGATGTAGCTGATCGGGTTTATGGATTGGAGGCTGGCGAAGTCATGTTTGCAGAATATACCCAGCATTTGGATCGAGATTTAATTAAGAGCATGTATCTTGGTGCATAGGATTCGAGAATTGGAGGAAAGTGTCAAATGGTTGTACAAGGAATCATCACAGGAATTATAATAGGAGGAATCCTCTCTCTACCAGTAATGGGGGTAGCTCTTATCTATGGCGTTACCGGGATTTTGAATTATGCAATCGCAACCGTTGGTGTCTTTGGGGCATTCGTAGTATGGCAGCTTTTACCTTATGGAATTCTGCCAGCAATATTAGGAGGGATTCTTACGAGCTTTTTGATTGGTTATGGACTCCAACAGTTTCTGCTCAATCCTTTAATTAAGAGAAAGGGAAATGACCTTACGCTTTTTTTCATTATTACATTTGGAATCGCAACCATTCTTTCTGGTTTAATCAAAGTTTTGTTTCCAAGACCAACAATTTCTTTTGAGTTTCAAAGTCTTGGCATTCTTCATATTGCTAGCATTGCGGTGAGCATCAATAGAGTCATCGCTATTGCCACAGCAGTTGGCATTCTGCTTTTGATGCACTTTTTTGAAAAAACGACAAAAACCGGAAAATCCTGGGTAGGGACATCACAGAATTTAAAAATGGCCAAGCTCGTAGGAGTAAACGTTGAATTTGTTTTTAGCTTAGTATCTGCAATAGGGTGCACTTTGGGATTTATTGGCGCTTTTTTCTGGGGCACTCTCTACAACTTAACATTAACAACGGGGTGGGATTTGTGCTTTTTAGGCTATATCATCGCTATTGTTGGTGGAATTGGAAACATATGGGGTGGCATGATTAGCGCATTGATTATGGGAATTATTATAAGTTTTACGGGGTACTGGCTCAGTGGAATGTGGCAAAGTGTACTTTTGTATGGAATCTTCTTCTTAGTCCTGGTCATATCCCCGAAAGGGATATTGGGAAGTGAACGTTCAATATAAGAGACGATTCATTGCTAACAATAAAAGACAGAGAAGGA
>DATKVN010000038.1 GCA_035530055.1 bacterium
TGAAACCTGACTCTCGGCGGATTCTGAAAAGAAAGAGTGAACAGAAAGGAGATAAGCGTGGCTTAGAAGTCAGGCAAGCCAAGTTAAGAGATATAAAAGAAATTCTTCGGATAGAAAGAGAAGCATGGCCAAAGGGATTACGAGCCACAAAGGAAATGTTTCATTCCAGGTTAAAAACCTTCCCCGAGGGATTCTTATGTGCAGTGATGGATGGGGAAATACAAGGATTTGTAGTTACGGAAATCTTAGACTATGACATGCGAGGCTCTCGGCTTTCTTGGCAAGAGGCTACGGATAACGGTTACATCAGGAAAACCCACAATCCAAATGGGGATACGCTATACGGTGTGAGTCTAAGCGTATCTACTCATGCGCAAAGGAGGGTATCTGTAGCCCTTCTTGAGGCAACGGGGAAATTGGTTATCAAATACGGGCTCAAACAAGGAGTATTTGGCAGTAGGATACCCAGGTATCATAAGTATGCAGGTAAAATGTCTGTGGAGGAATATATTAAAGCGAAGACAAAAACAGGCAGGCTCTTAGACCCGGAACTCGGGATATACCAGAGCGTAGGACTAAAGTCTATAAGAATTATTCCAGGGTATATAAATGACCCGGAAAGCCTGGATTACGGAATTCTTGTGGTCTGGGAAAACCCTTTTTCGGACTTAACAGAGGTCTTCCCTTTTTGGACTCAGTTAATATCATCTTCTTTTAAAGTAATCAGGAGACATAAGTAGTGGACGATCGGATATCAGAAATTGCTAATAAATTTAATTTGACTTTTTCCTATGTTGATAGAATTTACGATGGCAGCGAGAGGAAACCAATTCATAGATGGGTATTACTATTTCCGGGCTCTGGCTGTGCGTGGGCAAAGAGTGAACACGGCGGGTGCTATATGTGTGGTTTTAAATCTAAGATTGATGAAATTGCTAAAGCTATAAGACTCTCTCCGAGAGAGTTAATGGAGGTCTATAAAGCCGCGAAGCATATGGTCGCAGGAGAAACACCCGAGAACTTGACTATTTATAATGGTGGCAGTTTTCTAAACAATGATGAGATTCCTTTAGAAATACAGCTGGAGATTTGTGAAGATGTAAGTAGCATACCGAGCATTAAAGTACTTTTTGTAGAATCCAGGCCAGAGTTTGTCACCGAAGAAAAAATTAGTTTATTAGTTTCAAAATCAGGAGAGAAGAAACTTAAGGTTGGTCTGGGACTGGAATGCGTAAGTGATGACATAAGAGAAAAGTGTGTAAATAAGGGTTTATCAAAAAAAGATTTTGAAAAAGCTGTAATGCTTCTGAGGAATAATGGAGCAAGAATCTTGACTTATGTATTTATTAAACCCCTTTACATTACTGAACGAGAAGCAATCTTGGAAGCTATTCGAACTACAAACTACGCTTTTCAAGTCGGGTCGAATGAAGTTACCCTGGAAGCAGCTTTGGTGCAGAAAGGGACCAGGATGGAAGAAGTTTATAGGAAAGGTAATTTTCGCCCTCCCTGGCTTTGGAGCGTTATCGAAGTTCTAAAAGCAACATACCGGTTGGGTACGGTCAATGTTGGAGATTTTACGGACGAACCACCTCCTATTGCTACCCCTCACAATTGTGAAAGATGTTCCTCAAAGATAGTAAGTTTGTTCAAAAAATACAAAGAAAGTCATGAGATAGGCGTTTTTGACAACATCGACTGTGGCTGTAAGAGTATTTGGAGAGAAAGCCTGGACAAAAAGTGAGGAGAAACGATGGACGTCTTTCTTGTTCTCTTTGTAATAATATCACTCTTAGTCCTTGGCGGATTAGGTTACTTCAGTAATTCTCGTGGGAAGGTAAACAGGCTTTTCGCCAGCATGGCGCTGTGGGCAGCGATTTGGGCAGCGTCCAACTTTTTGGAAAGTGAAGTCAGAAATCCCACGATTGCTTCCTTCTTGCTAAGGCTGGATTTTGCCTCCGCGGCGCTTCTTGCCTATTTCTTTCTTCTCTTCTGCGTAAACTTTCCGAATCCTTCTTCGCGTTGGAAAAATAAGGAATACATCGTTTTTATTCCAGCTGCGTTCCTGGCTGTTATTTCTTTTTCCCCTCTTATTGTCAAGGACATTGTGACTTACAGGGGCGGACTGCAGTTACAGTTTGGAAGGGGCAACTTATTTTGGATATATGCTTTGTGTCTTTTTGGTTATATGGTTTTAGGATGCACCAATTTAGTCATAAAATGGAGGAAATTTTCGGGCATTCCCAAAGTTCAAGTTTCTTATGTTTTATTAGGACTTTCGCTCTCAGCTTTCCCGGCGTTATTCATAAATTTGGTCTTAAGTCAAATAATGGAGCTTTCACTGACAATATCCAGATTAGGTATCTATGGAATTCTCTTCTTTGCAGGTTTGACGACCTATGCCGTTGTTACCTATCGTCTAATGAACATCAATGTAGCTATTACCAGGGGAACTCTATTTACAGTAGTATATACCTTTGTGTTGGGTATTCCGGTAGGTGTGGGCTTCTGGGGGCGGAGTTACCTTTCTCAAGAGATAGGGGTAAATTGGTGGCTTATACCTCTTGGGATAATGTTAATTTTGGCCAGTTTGGGTCCGACATTCTATGCCACTCTTCGGAGAAAAGCCGAAAGTGAGCGTCGGAGGTACCAGGAGAAATTAATTGCGCTGGCGAAGCAGATGACTTTGACCAAGGACTTGGGGAGTCTTCTGGTTTTGATTATTCGTAGGGTGACGAAGGAAATGGGAATCAGTTATGCCCGCATCTATCTATTGGATAGGAAAACCAATGAATATGTGCGGGAAGCCCGTTATGGCAAAGAGAGAAGAAGACAGTTTGGAGATTCTCTTTGTGAGGATTCTCCTTTAATCCGGATGTTATCCAGAAGTAGAGATGTAGGACCTCTTTTGAAAGAGGAAGTCATCAGCCATTTTGAGACCAGTGAACCCGAACATTTGGAAGAAGTTAAAGTGCAATTGAGAAGTATGGGAGCGGCTGTATTATTGCCTGCTTTCATTGGCGAAGAGCTGGTTGCCTTTTTGGTATTGGGCACAAAGCGTTCCAAAGAGATTTACACATCTGACGATTTAGCCATGTTTAAGATTTTAGCCGGACAGGCGGGCTTAGCGATTGAGAATGCTCAGTTCTACCATGAACTCAAAGAGGCTCAATCAACAATACTTCAGGCAGCCAAGCTCTCTTCTATTGGAGAGTTGGCTGCTGGCTTTGCCCACCAAATAGATAATCCTTTGGGGATTATTAGTGCGGGATGTCAATTGTGCAATCTTGATATAAAAGAATGGCTGGGTCATGAAGACCTTCCTGAGAACCAGAAAAAAGTGCTGGAAGCGATGGAAGACAGGATGAATAAAGTAATAGATACTGCTCACCGGGCAGCTAAGCTTGTCCAGAGAATAAGGGGTTATGTTAAGCCTGCGGATAGAGATTTTGAGGCAACAGACCTGAATTCTGTATTGGAAGATGCTTTAGGTTTATCCCAATATCAAATTTCCCACGGGGGGATTAATGTAACTAAAGATATCCCTCAGGATTTGCCGAAGATAAAAGGGATTGGCGTTCAGTTGGAACAGGTATTTTTGAATATGATTATAAATGCTTGTGAGGCAATGGCTGGGAAGAAAGGAGAACTTACCATTTCAGCAAGAATGGGGAAAGATGACCCCCATAAGGTTGAGGTAATTCTCGCAGATAATGGTAGCGGCATTCCTAAAGAGAATTTAAGAAAATTATTTAACCTCTTCTATACCACTAAAGGCTCACAGGGTACAGGAGTCGGTTTGTCGATGGCCTATCGAATAGTAAAAGACCATAATGGAGATATAGAGGTAGAGAGCGAACCAGGTAAAGGAACCAGGTTCACCGTCTATCTACCAATCTGGGAAGAGAAATCTTAAGTAGACACCGCAACGGTTTCGTAAACCGAAAAGGGGTAAAAAGAAGAGTTATAAAAAGATAGACGAAAATCCCAAATCTACTTGAAAAATCAACGCAATTTGGGATTTTTTACTTTATCGGAGTTTATCACAATTTATCGCATTTTGGCGGACTTGTGGTAACAAAATGGTAACAAATTTTTTA
>DATKVN010000039.1 GCA_035530055.1 bacterium
AATTCCCATGAGGTATAGAGCCATTGGATTGAAAGAGATGACTGAGTCGGTGAGGGATTTGGTTAAGGAATTTTATAGCCAGGTCTATATTGCCAGGGAATATTTAGTGAAAGTGGCATTTGTCAGGTTGCCTGAGGTTTTGGGCCTGGGAGTTATGCGCAAGATTGAGAAGCGTGTGGCGCAGATAGCAAGGGAGAGGGAGCGGATAAGGTTGAGCTGGACTGCTTTTCCAGCTCTGAAGCGAGAAGTGCCGGAGGAAAAGGTTGCGGAGATAATGGGACTTGTGGAGGAATTGAATGAAAGGGAAGAAATGGCGCGGTTATCTGGGAACCAGAGTGCTTACCAGGAGAATACGGAGATTAATCCATTAGAATGGACACCTGTTGTCCGGGAGATGAAAGAAAGGGTGAGAGAAATTGAAGAATTGGTCCAAGAGGTGAGGGGAAATTATGAGACGGTAAAAGTGATGGGAGAAGAGACAGTAAGGGCTATGGTGGCAGGGGAGATAAATCCGGAGGAGACTCTGTTTGTTGTTTCCTCTTTCGGGCGGGCGTATGAATATGTGAAGGCGAAGTTGACTGAATTTTACAGGAGCCGGGGAATCCCTATCGGGGAGATAGAATCTAAAGTGAGCGAGCACTTTATAAGAATAGGAAGAAGCGGGAAGTCTTCATTTGAAGAAGCAGAAAAAATGGAATCCCTGAGGAGATTCAATGGCGCTGAAGGATTACTGATTCTATTGGCATTAAGAGGTGTGAATATTGAGAGTTTCCTGAAAGGTATTGAACAAGGTATGGCGATGTGCAGGGATAAAGATGTTAATAACAACCCGGGCGCTCAATTGCTAATCTTGCAGGAAGCTATGAAGAAGGCAGGACGGAACCGGGTATTTCTGGTATTGCCTGAGGAACTGAAAGGATTCGCTAAGGCCTGGCGAGTGATGATTTCATTTACTGGAAGAGAAGGTAAGGGAATTATTCCAATATTGGAAGAGGAGTTGGCCAGTCCTGAAAGCTATGGAAAGAATACGGGAAAGAATACGGCATTCATTGCGATTAGGTTGAACGGCACTCTGAAGAGTGCCCGACCAGTTTTTGGTGGGTCGCCCTTCAGGGTGACGGGAAAATTAAAGAAAGCAGGCCATCCTGTAGCTGAGATTGCTTTGGGAAGTGAGGAAGATATTGGCGCGCTATTCTATGTTGCAGAATTTGCTAGTGTCGCCAGTTATCTTATGGGAATCAGTCGCTCCAGGAAGTCGGGTAGCCTACGGGCAACCTTCAAGTCGGAAAGGGGGTTATCGCCGGCTAAAACCGCCGACTCGGGGATAGCAACGGCTCAGCCATTATCGAAGCCCGGAGTTGAGCCAGAGGAGGGCAAGGGTATGGGCACGAACTTATTCGTGGTTCACGTTGAGAATCTCTTGAAGGTAAAGTCGGTCACAGAGGCCACTCCGCCTATGATGGAAATGGAGCTTGAGGTTACGCCAGGGAGTATGCCAGTACTTGGAGTTATGAAGAGGATAATTGATGCAGAGAAAAAGGGGAATCTTAAAAAGGCCGGGTTTGTCTTTGTTTCCAGCACAAGACATGTAAGGAAGGAAGTCATAAAGCAGATGTTAACGAACTTTATGATTGGAGCCGGTCTATCGCGGGAGGTTGTAGTCAGGGCAATAGATAGTAACTTGATAATTGACGAGCGAGAACTGAGAGGAGCGGGAGGAATAATACGTATATCAGGAACTCCTAAGATAAGCACGAGGGCAGTACTCTCCATTATCAACAAGAGGCTCGAGGGTAGACCAGATGTGGAGGCGACTGGGATCAGGATTATTACCGATAAGAAGAATAACTGGAGAGATGATGTTGCAAAAGAGATGATGGTGGAGCTTCTCTGGATGGTGCCGGAGTCAGCGAGAGAGGGAAAAGGATTATCTACAGAAGAGGGAGTGGCTGTAGCAATAGAGGGTAAGGTTCCTGAGTGGCTGAGAAGGTTAATATATGCGAGATATAGTCCAGAGGAAACAAAAAGGCTACTGGATCAAATAGAGAGGGAACGGACGATTATTCTGCGGGCAGCGCCAGTAGTGGATGAGGAGCGTCTTGAGGAATTTAAGGCTCAAAAGTGGATATATGAAATTCAGGCATAATTTGTAGCTGCAGAGCGATAGCTCTGCATTGTAGGGGCGACACTCCGTGGTCGCCCGAGGGACGGCACAGAGTCCGTCCCCTACATAGAAAGCCCAAAGGAAGGGACGGCACAGAGTCCGTTCCCTACAACAGATTCTTGATAACGTTTAAATATTCCGAAAGGGCAAACCCTGAGCAATCGGGGGGCGCAAAGCCTCGGGGTTACATCGATAGACAACATTGCAGTTGAACCGGCCGGGCTGCCGATAACGAGTATGGGGAACCCGTTATGAGGGGGGGATCCGGCATTTTTTATATAAAATTCCCCATAAAAATCTATATTTTTGAAGGGGGGTTATCATGAAACTGCGAAAAATTTTAATTATTGATGATGAATTCCCAGTGGGGTATCTGATCAAGATTAATTTGGAAGCGGAAGGGTATGAGGCAATTCTTGCCTTAAGCGGCGAAGAGGCTTTGGAGAAGGCCAGGACAAGTGCTCCAGACCTTATTACCTTAGATGTGCTTATGCCTGAGATGGATGGCTTTGAAGTGCTGGAAGCTCTCAAGAGAGATGAGGCACTAAATTCAATTCCAGTGATGATGATATCGGTAATTAATGGAATTCGCAAAAAGAGAGGAATCCAGATGGGAGCGGTTGACTACTTATTTAAACCGATCGATTTTGATAATCTGTTAAATAAGATAAGAAGTCTGGAAAAGGACAACGGTTGAAACCGTGCCTATCCCGATGAATCGGGACGGCTACAATTTTTTCTCACCAACATTCCCCCAAATTAACCCACTTAAAAAACGCTTGCCAAAAATTAACAAAAATGTAACAATTTTGTAACACCAGTGTAACATTATTGTAGTAAAATATATAATGGATTGTGGTGGTTAATTTTATGCCAAGGAGTTAAGTATGTTCAGGCGAAGTCGATTTCACGTTCATGAGTTAAGCTATAAGATACTATTCCTGGTCTTCTTTCTTTTGTTGGCCTTGAGTTATATTCCCTCGGAAATTTTACCTGCCGAGACGATGTCTTCTGAAGAATATTTTAAGCAGGGCCTGGCAGATTATGAAGCAGGAAATTACAAATCGGCAATGGAAAATTTCTCAGAGGCTCTATTTTTGGACTCCAATAATAAACAAACTAAGTATTATCTGGAAAAAGCGGGGAGGAAATTTCTGGAGGAAGTGGAGGCCAGAAGGGAATCTGAGAGGAAAGAGATTCTGAAGAGAGCCAAGGCCGTAATTGCTGAACGGAAGAAGAAAATAAAAGAGAGTTATGATAAGGGAATAAGACATTACAAACGCAGTGAGTTTTTGAAGGCCGGTGAGGCATTTAATGCAGCGTTGGAAATCGAACCAGAACATAAAGAGGCAAAGAAGTATCTTGAACTGATTGGAAAGCGGCTGGAAGAGATTGTGAATAAAGGAGAATTTGAAACTGTTGCTGAGTTGTATTATGCACAGGGGACAGTCTTCTATATTAAAGGTGAGTGGGGGAAGGCGATTTCTCAATGGGAGAATACGCTTAAGATTGACCCATCAAACAAAGAGATTTCCGAATTTATCAAAATTGCCAAGAAGCGAAGGCAAGAAGAAGAATCATTTGAGAAAGCGGAGGTTCTGTATCGCGATGGCTTGGCTCAGTATAATAAAGGGAAGATTAATGAAGCAATTAAACAGCTGGGAGAAGTCATAAAATTTAATCCCCAACATAGGAAAGCTCGAGAGCTCCTTGACAAAGCCAAAGAAAAGGTAACTGCGATAAAGAAGGAGGAAAGAGCGATGAGGCTTCGGGAAACTGTAGACAAGCGCTATTTTCGGGGGATAGATTATTATGCTGAAGGGCAGTTTAACAAGGCGATTGAAGAATGGAGGGAAGTGCTCAAGATAGACCCTACGCATAGTGGGGCAAAGGAGTATTTAAAGAAAGCGAGAGATAAAATTGCCCGTGCAAACTCTCAAGGCAAGGGAGGGAAAGGCACGGCAAGAAATCCTGAAGAAGAGAAGATAGAGGTCTATTACAGACAGGGGATAAACTACTATTTGGCAGGAGGATTCAAAGAAGCCATCAGGCAGTGGGAAGAAGTATTAAAGATGGAACCTTCACACAAAGGTGCCAAAGGATATATTGCCAAAGCCAAAGAGAGATTGAAGATATCCGGGGAAGGGGTGGGATATTCTGACTATCAGGAAGAAATTGAAGAATATGTAAAGGAACTGGAAAAGACCGGCACTACGGACGAAGAGAAAGAAGAGTTAATTGCCATGCATTACCAGGATGGATTGGTGGCTTACGCTCATGGAGACCTTTCTCAGGCGATGAAAGAGTGGCAGATAGTTCTGAAACTGGATCCTGAACACAAAAAAGCTCGTCGCGCTATCATCAAGCTGCAAGCGGAAATGGAACGGCGCAGAGGCAAAAAGTAATAAAAGACCTTAAGGATTTTTGAGGCTTTCCCGAATTTGTAGCAAGATTTTGACATTTTGGCGACGATAAGTGGTCAAAAAATTTTATTTTGACCTAAAATCCCGTTTAGGTACTTACTAATTCAGAGTTACCGGCTCTAGGAATGTGTTTATCTTTGTTGCCTCAAAAGGCCACCATATATGGAAAATATTTACTAAATAGAAACTTAACTAAGGCCCGAAAGTATCTTCATCTGTATTGCCAACCATCAATAGCTATTTGCTCTCTTTTAGCATAGGCTTCTTCAAGAGAATTGGTATAGTCAAAGACACTATGAATTTAAAAAGTCACCAGCTCTCCAGGTCGAGCCGGCCCAACAAAGCAATTTCCCTACCAAACCCACCCAGCCGCATCTCTGTTAAATATCTTCATCTTTTTGCCTTCGGTAAAAGTAAAATCAGTACTTGCCAGATTTGAATAAATTAAAAAGGCTCTGCTTAAGATTGTCTATAACAGGATTAAATGATGGTAAATCAGGAACCAGTGGGCCTAACCATTGCTCCCAAGTCCGCTCAACGTAATCTAATAAAATTTTATTGAAAAATTCTTCAGGTCCCTTAAACTCAACTTTCCGAACCCTGCATTTTTCTAAAAAGAGACTTGGTAAAATTTCCATCCTTACCTGGTCAGGGTGATGATTCAATATTTTCCAAAGATCATAATAATCCCTTGCTCGTGATCGACTCCAGCCACGATCTTCCAGTTTTTGAAGGTGTTGTAACAAAGCCCGCAGTTTCTCAGCTATAATCTCTTCAAGCGAATATACAAATACTTCCTGAGAAATTTCTTCTCCATAACCATGAATTATCTTTTTCATTATAGGTTCGGTCTTTATTGGTTCATCCACAGTAATCTCAATCATCACCTTTGCCAGAAATTCATGATGCCAGGGAAATTTACCTCTTATATTAAAGGCTTCTTGAGCAGTGGGATGGGGTTCCTTCTCTGTGTATCTGTCTGCCCTTAATTCAAGAGGAGAAAATTCTTGAGCCAGGTCAGTAGCTAACCCACAAGTTTTCTGAATTTCTTTTTCAAGCTTGTCTCCCCTTGGGATACTTTCCTTAGCAGTAAAATCAAGGTCCTCCGAAAATCTGTATTCGCCAAAGTAGCATTTCTTTAAGGCTGTTCCGCCTTTGAAGATAAGATCGTTACGCAATTTCTCATTGACTCCAATACCTGCTAAAACCCAAGATAAAATATAATCGCGCTCGATTATCTCCCATGGTAGTCCTGTATTCTTCCTTGCTTCTTCAAGTCTTTTTCTTAATGGTTTCATCTGATTGTCCTTCCGGGAAGATTTTCCTGAATCATCCATCTCTTGTTGCAATGTCCCTTTCTGGGTCCTGTAGGGTCAAGAATCCGGTATCCCTTAATAGGAACATCTTCAAGCCTTTGTAATATCGAATTTTCTGCATTCAGCTTTTCAAATATCCAACCCAATCTCTTCACCACAGCAGCATCGAGTCGTAAAGAATAGTCAACCATCTTATTCAAATCAAGCTCAGAAAAATGGGATTCAAATGCAGAATAGACTTCCGCCCAATCACCAAAGTGCTTGGGAGCAATAAGTCCATCTATGAGAGTTCTTTCAGGGTCGGTTATGGTCACCTTAGCTTCTCCAACCCAATAATCCTTAACGCCGAAAAATCTTTCAGGCTTTACCCTAACAAACTCATACAAGACACCGTTTATCTCTCTGCTGAAACTTCTCCGATTCTTATCTCGGTCCTTGGCTGACCTTGATCCAACGATTGCCTGAGTAGTTGTAACATATACTCTTTGTGGTACCTGTTCTGTCATCCCATGAAAATGCATGGCAGACCAGTGACTTATCGCAGCTGGATGAACCAGGGCCATGGCAATCTCAAATTCATGGATGGGGGTCATACCCGGAAAAGATGAGGAGATAACATATAGGCCCCTCTTAAGACGGACTACCCAGCCAGTATTTGAAAGATGGTGCAAGGATTCAAGCACATAACTATCTGCTATTCCACAAAAAGATGCAACCTTTCGTGCATCTTGTGTGGTAAATATGCGCTTTCCGTCCTCAGATAACTTTCTCACCATTTCCACACCTAACCGAGTATGCTTTTGATTATTTCTTGCATTCATTGGACACTCTCCAATTAATTCAATAAAGTATCTAATACCTGGTTATTAGATATTATAATAAAAAAATTGGAGAATGTCAAATGGTTTTTATAAAATTTCTAACAACCTCTGATTAACTGGATCAAATCTGCGAATCAAGATTCCCAGCCTTTTTGCCTCTTCAATTTAACCTTGCATCCCTACACTAATATTTTCCGATGTAATCCATAGCTCATCATATCCAGAGATTTTTCTGAGATTTTTCTTGACAATATTATTTGAATTATGATAAACTGCAAAAAGTTTTGATATAGGAATTGGCAAAAGTAGTTTGCTACAATGACTATGCTGTCATTGCGGGCATAATACTTAAATAGTGTTGCTATTTTTGGAATAACAGTACCATTTTAAGTAGTTAATTTTGTGTTTTTGAGTAAGCCCGCGATGCCTTCTATAATCGGCCTTGAGCCGTGAATAAAAGCTTTCTATAGCATTAGTTGTTGCTGGGATATTTGGCTCTTCCAGATAATGGAACATATCAGGCAATACATTGCTAATGAGCGTCCTTTTATTAAACGGTTTTAATAATCGAGTAAAAAACAGCGTTTTTCTTCAATAATAACATATAGTTACTGTTTTTAATAGCAACACTATTTAAGTATTATGCCCATTGCGAGGAGCGGAAGCGACGAAGCAATCTCGAGATTGCTTCGCTTCTTTCAGTCGCTCGCAATGACATTGATAGGCACGGTTTTAACCGTGCAAAAGGAGGTGAGTTGAGTGGCAGAAAAGTATAAAACATTGGGACTTTTGCGGAAGACTTTTAAAGTTTTGGCTTTTGTAGTCGGCGGGCTGGGTATTATCTTCTTCGTTATCATCCTTATTGCTGGAGGCACGCCCGAGACACCAAGGGCAACCAGTCTTCTCGCACTGGTATTGGGTGTTATCTATTTTCTCCTTCTTTACACTGTTTCTGAAGTATTACTCTTATTTTCAGATATTGAAGAGAATACGCGAAAGACAAGAGAACTCTTAGAACGGAAGTAGTCTTAGTGCTCGCCTGCCAGAGATTCTCAAGCGCCATGGGTAAGTCTGATTACTCTCTTTACGTCTTCAAATATCATATAAAAGGCAGGCACAATAAATAGAGTCAGGATTGTAGAAGCGGCCAGTCCCCCGATGACAGTAATTGCTAAGGGAGACCAAAGGCTGGAACTCTCGCTTCTATCCAACGCCATGGGAAGTAAGCCGAGGATGGTGGTGAGGGAGGTCATAAGAATTGGTCTTAATCTGTCTCCGCCTGCTTTAAGTATAGCCTTTAAAGACTCTCTCCTGAGAATTTCCCCTCCATTCAAATTGGTTCCATCAAGAACAACTTCTTCTTTTCTTCTAAGATGATTTATGCGGTCGACTAAAATAATTGCGTTATTGACCGCTATCCCGCCGAGCATAATTAGTCCAATGAAAACACCCATAGTGACCGGTTTATGCGTTATAAATAGGGCTAAGACGGCCCCGATGACTGCCATGGGAACGGTTACCATAATGATAAGTGGCTGAGAGTAAGATTCAAATAGAGAAGCAAGGACTATAAACACTAAAATCACCATTACACAGAGAGCGAACTTAAATTCCTTCTCGTTCTGGACCATCTCCTGGTAGTCTCCGGCGAACTCATAGTAGTAATCCTTGGGTGGTTTTATATTGGCTAAACTCTTCTTAATCCTGTCTACAGCAGTTCCCAGGGCTAACCTTCCCCTGTGGGCACTGACCTGAATCATGCGGCTTTTGTCCTTTCGCCAGATTTCACTTGGCGAGAGGGCGAAATTGAAATCTACTATCTGTTCCAGGTAAATCTGGGTTCCTGTGGGAGTGTCCAGAGTGAGTTTTCTTAAGTCCTCAAAATTCCTTCTGTGTCTCTCATCCAGCCGGGCGATGGTCTCTACCTGACGGGCTTTGTCGTGGAAATAGGTAGCCCTTAGACCTCTCATCTGGGCATGAGTTATTTCGGCTATGTCCCTCACGCTTAAGCCAAAGTAGGCAGCCCTCTGTTTATCCACATTAAATCTCATTTCCGGCCTTCCCGGTTTATATCTTAACTTTACGTCTGCCAGCCCGGCTACAGTTCCCATCCTCTTTGCCAGGGAGATGGCTAAGTCCCTTAAAACGTTATAGTCGTAACCGTAAATATCAAGGAAGACCTCACTTGCCGATTGGGGCTCTGAGAAATAGATAAAAGTATCGTAGATTTCACCTATCTTCTTTACATGGGGACGCAAGGTATCTATGACTTCCTGCACCGTGCGCACCCTTTCTGAGCGAGGCACAAGTGTAATATAGACTTTGGAGGACCAGCCTTCAACTCTTGCTGTAACAGTTTTAGTTACCCCCTTAATTTCAGGGATAGTGGTGAGCATGCTTTCTACTTCGGAGACCACCTGGTCGGAAATTTCAAGCTTAGCTCCCGAAGGAAGTTCTACAAAGATGGTGAACTCGCTCTGTTCAGTAGTCCCCATATAATCCTTTTCTAAGAAGTTCCTGTAGATTATGAGTGAAAGGAGAAAGAGAACGACTAGACCCGCAATAGCAATATACCGCTTGCGCAGGGTAAAGGCGAGAGTCTTCCTGTAAAGATTATGTAACTTTGGAAACTTCAAAGCAAGTTTTCTCTTTCGGCTTTGGGGAGACGGAAGCTTCTCTTCGGGCCTGGGTTCTTGTTTATTTTCTCCGTAAACCCCGTTAGAAAATTCGGATGGAGCTTTAGATTCTATCGTCTCTTCTCCATAATTTTCCCTGTCATCCCTCTTCCGTAAGAGACCGAAGAACTTAAGGAGCCCGCCCTTCTGGACGGCACCTTTTCTCACGGGGTGAAGAGGAATTCTGGAAGAGAGAAGAGGAACCAGAGTGAGGGCAACAAATAGAGAAGCTACCAGAGAGAATGTTACGGTTAAAGCTAATCCGCTGTAGAGTATCTCCACCTGCTTGTTGATGAAAACAATGGGCAGGAACACAACTAATGTAGTGATAGTTCCTGCTACAATTGGTAGGATAACTTCCCTGCTGGCTTTAATGGAAACCTGCTTTTGGCTCGGCTGGGATTCAATTCCTTTTTGAATTGATTGGTCATTTTCCTTTGCCAGTTTTGTTTTATGCTTAAAAATATTCTCCAATACCACAATCGAATTATCCAGGAGCATGCCGATTCCCAGGGCAAGTCCGCTAAGAGTCATCACATTTAGAGTTATCTTCCGAAAGTACATTAAACTGAAGGCGAGCATTACTGAGATGGGAATTACTGCAACAATGACAAAGATATGTTTTATATCTTTAAGGAAAAGGAATAGGATTGCTCCGGCTAAGAAGGCGCCAAAAAGAAGAGAAGTCCAGACAGTTTTTATCGATTGTTTTATGAACACTGCCTGGTCGGATACAGTAACAATGTTTACTTCTCTGGGCAGGTTAAGTTTAATCTTTTCCAACTCTTTCTTAATTGCTTTGCTTACCCGTACGGTATTGGCTGTCGACTCTTTATGAATATAGAGTGCTGTTACCGGACGGGTGTTCAATCGGGCATAAGCTTCCGGCTCAAGGTAGGAATCTTTTACATCAGCGATATCTTCTAAGCGAATTATGGAACCCCCGGGAGTTACCATTATTCCCAACTTCTTTATCTCTTTTACATTTTTAAATTCTCCCATAGTTCTAACTAAATACCTGTATTTTCTCTTATCTATACTTCCTGTCAGCAGGTTGATATTACTGAGATTTAGAGTTGCTATGACTTTTTTTATTGGCAAGTTGTAAGCTTGCAGGCGAGCCTGGTCAATTTCCACCAGAATCTTACGCTCTCTGCCGCCTCGCACCTCTACATTTGCTACACCGTTGATTCTACTGAGCTGCTCCTTCATTCTTTCTTCTGCTATTTTGCGGAGCATCTCCGGGGTGTGGCCAGTTCCTGTGAGAGCCAGAATCATAATCGGGAAATCTGCTTCATCGTAGCGCTCAATTACTGGTTTCTCAATCTCTTCAGGCAATTTGTTCCTTATTTGTCCAATCTTTTCACGGACTTCCAAGGCAGCAAACTTCATATTAGTGCCCGGTTCAAAAGTGAGCATCACGGTTGAGGATTCTTTCTTGGAAGTGGATATAATGTGGTTTAAGTGTTTGACAGGACTCACTGCCTCTTCCACGGGTCTGGTGACCAGAGATTCTATGTCTTCAGGGGGCATTCCACCGCGCACGTTTATCTTGACGGTTACAATTCCGTAGCTTGCATTTGGCATAAGCTCAACTGATAGACGGGTTAACGAGATACCCCCTATTATGATGAGCCCCACAAATACCATCAATATAGCTATTGGTCTTTTTACAGCAAATTCCGACAGTCCCATTGCCTTTCTCCATAATAGGAGTAGCCCCGATTCATCGGGACGTCTTGTTGGAGTAGCAGAGCTTGCTCTGCGTTAATCAATCGCGAAACAAGTTTCGCTACTCCACAGTTAAAGTTTTTCCGGTGTTGGTATCTAAGATTTCGATTTCTCCAAAATCTCTGAAATTGTATCTTCGGAGCATCCTCCTTACAGTTTCCAGAGAAATGGGTAAGATATCTTCCTTGTTAAACTTCTTCTGTCGTCTTTTCTTCAGGTTCGCCAGTCCATTCCGCACTCCTCTCCAAACAAGGGAAAAGGCGTCGGCAGGCGGAGGGCCGGTCCATTCTGGTAAAGGATTACTCATCTCTCCTTTTTTAATGATGTCTAAAGTAAATTTTAAAATACCTCTTTCTAAATTTGGAACTTTGGGACTGAACTCGCCGTTCACAGCTACCACTTTAAAGTTTCCCTTCAAATGTTTATCTTCCTTAAATTTATCCTCTATTCTCCGGGAAATCTGTTTGGCTAAGAAGTCTGGCAAATGAACTTCTTCGATTGAGAATTCCTCGCTTTCAGGTTGCCCTTTCTTATCCTTAGATACTAAATCCGAAAGAAGAACCAAAGGGTCAACTCTCGTTTCGAAAAGCATCCTCTTCATATACTCCCCTCGAGAAATATCCCCTACCATAAATTTCTTAATGTCCTCCACGTATCTGGTAAGAACTAATTCAAAACCAGAAATCTTAGAATCACTTGCCACTAAGGTTATGAATTCTAAATCTGCATTCGTAGAAAGAGCAACTCTCGATAGAACGTGTAGGACATTACCCAGTTTTTCGAATGATTCCTCTGAGGGCTGCAAGGAACTGTCCAATAAGTTATCCACGGGCATATGGACTCCCAGGGTCTTGCCCATTGTCTTCACTTTTACTTCGGTATTATACTCATCCCTGCACAGCTTTATAATGGAATCGGAAACTTTTGTCTTGGGATAAGTTGGTTTGCATCCAGAACTCATAAACATAAGAAGTATTAGAAATAGAACAAAGTTCATAATTGTTATTTTTCGAATTATTCCCTTCATAGTTCCATCCAAAATTGTAGGGGACGGACTCTGTGCCGTCCCTCCTTCGCACAGATTGAATCTGTGCCTACAATGGCTTTGTACAATCCCTATTCATCGGGACTGTTACAGTCGCTTCCTGTTTTCCCTTCTGGTTGTTTTTTCCGTACTCAGCAAAGATGGCTTCAATTTCATCATATTCCAACTCTTCTTTTTCCAGGAGTTCGGAAACGAAGCGCTCCATTATTGTCCATTCTTTTTTCAGGAGATTCTCTACTTCCTGGTGACATTTATGGAGTATCTCCTGAGTTTCCTGGTTCAGCTTCTGTTTAAGCTCATTGGAAATCTGTGACTCGGGAATGATAGAGTAATCTCCTAAATAGTCGTTACTTCCCATACCAAATTTCCAGACCATTGCGTGGGCATGAGCCATTGCTTTCTTGAAGTCGTCAGCCACTCCTGTTGTGGTAGTGCCGAACTTTAAGTTCTCAGCAACATATCCGCCCAGGCAAACCTTTATATTTGCCAGCGCCTGCTCCTTGTTGGTAGTAAATAGTTCCTCTCGTGGCTGGTGGAGCACAGCTCCCAATGCTCCTCCCCGGGAAGCAATGGAAGCTTTAAACACATCATCTGTGGGATGGAGAATGTATAGGACTATCAGGTGCCCGGTCTCGTGGTATGCTGTCATTTTTCTCTCCCTTTCGCTCAGTTTTCTCTTGTGTTTAATGCCCATATCGATTCTATCCATTGCTTGCGACAGGTCTTCCCACTCCACGTTCTCCTTCGATTCCCGGGTAGCTATTAAAGCTGCCTCCTTGACTATGTTCTCAATATCTGCTGCGCTCTTATACACTGTGTTTCTCGCTAAACGAGAAATATCGATAGAAGGGTCGTGTTTGACTTTTCTTAAATAGTGGTGAAAGAGTTCCTCCCTCCCTTCCAGGCCAGGCCTGTCGATGTATATCTTTCGGTCGAACCTGCCCGGTCTAAGTAATGCCTTATCTAAGATGCTTTCAGGAGCATTTGTTGCTCCAATGGTAATCACATTTTCCTCCCTCTCTTTCAAACCATCCATTTCCACCAGGAGCTGATTTTGAGTGGTATTAGTCTCTCCTCCTCCTCCCATGAAGCTGTACGTTCTACCCCGGCCAATAGCGTCAATTTCATCAATAAAGATTATACAGGCTCCATAGCCATAAGCGAGTTGCCTGGCCTTTTTGAATAGTTTGCGTACTCTGGAAGCTCCCATTCCCACAAATATTTCCACAAATTCACTTGCTGCCATAGAGAGAAAGGGTATACCCGACTCTTTAGCTATGGCCTTAGCCAAGAGAGTCTTTCCGCACCCCGGAGGACCGATCATCAACAGCCCCCTTACTATTTTGCCTCCGATTTTTTTAATGCGTGTCCTGTCCTTGATGAGTTCCACAACTTCCAACGCCTCTTTTTTCGCTTCGTCTATACCTTTTACATCATCAAATGTAACATTCACATTTTCGCTCTTGATAGGGGTTTTCTTCAACTTGAGGAGCGTGCCTGTTTGCATGCTGATAATAACATAGGCAAAGATCAAAGCGTGAATTGCGCCCATCAGTAGAGTGAGAGGTAACTGGGCGAGAGTCATATGCAGATAGTACGACTCTAATGAGAGTAGTCCTATTATGGCTAAAGAAACCAGGGTTACAACGCCAAAAATTATGAGTACCTTTACCCAGTGGTTCATCCAGAACATTTTCACCTTTCTATTCCACATTCTTAGCCTCCTCCTTTTTCGCGCGCAATAGGAGTAGCAGAGATTGCTCTGCGTCAATCAATTGCGAAACAAGTTTCGCTACTCCTTATTATGTCTTTTTTCAAAAAGTTTTTCACCGATTAAGTAGAAATTGGGTATAATTAATAAGGTAAAGAAAGTGGCTGTTAAAAGTCCTCCGATGACTGTGATTGCCAGAGGAGCTCTCAACTCGGCTCCTTCCCCAAAACCTAAGGCCAGCGGGAGCAGTCCCAAAACAGTTGTAAGCGTGGTCATTAAGATTGGCCTGAACCTGGTCTTGCTTGCTCTTATAACTGCTTCTAGCGTATCAATTCCTTCTTTTTTAATCCTGTTGATATAGTCGATTAGAACGATGCCGTTATTCACCACAATTCCGCCCAACATGATAATTCCCATCAATACTATAACGTTCAATGAAGTATGTGTTACAAGTAGAGCTAAACCCACCCCAATTAAAGACAGAGGAAGTGTGAACATAATTATGAAAGGTTGCCAGAGTGATTCGAACTGCGCAGCCATAATCATATAAACGAGGATCACAGCAAAAATCAGAGCAAATCTTAAACTCTTGAAGGACTCCCTCATCTTTTGTGTTTCTCCGCTCAAGATTACCGAGTAGTCAGAAATATTTTGATAGTTTGTCAATTTCTCCTTAATGTCCCTTATCACATCGTTCAGACTTCTTTTGAAAATATTGGCTGTAACCAGGACAGTCCTTTGCTGGTCGAGCCGTTTTATTTCACTTGGACCTTTTCCCGTAATGAGAGTAGCAACTTCTGCCAGGGGAACCTCTACGTCGATGTTTGAATGGACTGTCAGAGCTCTTAGCCTGGATACATCTACCCTGTCTTCCGGTCTAAGTCTCACTGTGACATCTATTTCCCGACCTTCTTGTTTAAATTTGGTTGCCACATATCCTCTGATAGCAATAAGGGCAGTTCGGGCTATGTCGGTTACAGAGAGGTTATAAACAGAAGCTCTATCCTTGTCTATATGGACTTTTGTCTCCGGGGAAGGCAATGCCAGGCTGCTTCTCACTCCGTAGATTCCCGGGATAGATTCGATTTCTTGGGCTACCTCCTCAGATATTTTCTTAAGCACATTCAGTCGCGGTCCCTTTATTTCAATTACTACTGGTGCAGCAGTTTCTAAGGTAGACTTGAAGGCGCTCTCTTCCAGAATGTATTCAATCTCAGCAGGGGCAACCGTCTTCTCTTTTCTGAGCATCGATTTCAAATCCTGGATTACCTCGGCGCTGGAACGGGCCTTCCGGGTTTTTGATTTTGAAGATATCAGTTTCTGAAGCACCTGCGTACTGGAGCGGACCTTGCGGGTTTTGGCTTTTGAACTATCTTTTGTAGTTTTTGGCAATTTTCCCCTGTACAGTTTCACTACTACCTGGGCCTGATGGGAACCTAAGACTTCCAGAACATTTTCTGAAGAGGAGCCCACAGTGGCTGTGACATCTTTAACTTCTGGAATCTTACGCAGTAATTCTTCTATCTTTCTGGTTACAGAATCGGTAACCTGTAGCCGGGCGCCTGTGGGCATGTTCACCTTTATAATAAATTCACCCTGGTCTATTTTGGGCATGAATTCTTTACTAGTGGTGGAAAGGAAGAGAAAACTAATAGCAAATAGAGCCAGGACAACTATTGTTATAAGAGATTTGTGAGCCAGACAAGTGGAAAGCAATTTAGAGTAGATATTTATAATTCTAGTCTTCTTTAGGGGAGTGAAAGAAGAATTGTGAAAAAGAGAGTTGACCCCTTTTTTGGTGTCCCCTTTTCTCCGACTGGCGGCGAGGCGGGGGACTAAGGTTAAAGCCACTAATAGAGATGCTACCAGAGAGAAGGTTACAGCAAAGAGCAAATCCTTGAACAACTGACCGGCTATTCCTACAACAAACAGCATAGGTAAGAACACTGCTATGGTAGTTAGTGTTGAGGAGGTGATGGCTTCACTTACTTCTTCCGCTCCTTTAACTGCAGCTTCTTTTTGATGGAGTCCGGTTTGCTGGTGACGGAATATGTTCTCGATTACAACAATGGCGTTATCTACTAACATTCCCACTCCTAAAGCCAGTCCTCCCAGAGACATCATGTTAATGGAGATTCCCTTGAAATACATTAAACTGAACACGGCCATAATGGAGAGGGGAATCGATGTACAGATAATTGCTGAAACCCGTAGACTCCTTAAGAAGATGTAAAGGACAAAGAAAGCCAATGCACCCCCAATGAGGGCAGCATTCCTGACTCCCATAATAGATTTCTTGATGAAAATCGACTCGTCGTATATGACATCTAAATTGATTCCTCTGGGCAAGGAAAGCTTTAAATTTTCTAAACTCGCGCGAATCCTTTTTACAGTTTGAATAGTATTGGCTTCGGCTTGTTTCTGGATAGCCAAAGAAATATTATCTCCCCCGTTGTGCCGTGAGTAACTTTTATCCTCCTTGAGTGTATCTTTCACCGTGGCTAAATCTGACAGGAGAATGAGCCGTTTCTCTTCATAGGGCTTCGATTCTTCCTCTTCCCGGCTTAACTTTTGAGGTCGCTTTGATGAATTGATGGTATCTACTTCCACTACGGTATCATTTATCTCAGATACTGTTTTGAATTCGCCCATAGTTCTGATGAGATACTCATAAAGTTTACCTTTGGTTGTCCCTGCGGGATAATTTAGATTTGAGTTCTTTAAAGCCTCTACAAGAGATAGAATGGATACTCTAGAAGCTTGAAGTCTTCCCTGGTCAACCTCAACCAGTATTTCCCTCTCTTTCCCGCCACCTATTGTTGCCGAGGCGACTCCTGTAACTTTCTCGATTTTGTCTTTAATTCGCCGGGCGATTTTTAGAAGTTCCCGCGGTGTCTCCTGGCCAGTTACGCTCAAAATCATAATCGGCCGGGAGAAAGGATTGACCGGCAGTATGATGGGGTCTTCTGATTCTAAGGGTAATAGTTCCTTTACCGGGTCTATTTTCTCCCTTAACTCCAGATGGGCGAATCCCATATTCGTTCCCCAGTCGAATTCAGCAGTAACCATTGATACGCCTTCCCGGGAAATCGATTTTATCTTCTTCAGGTCTTTAACTGTTCCAATCGCTTCCTCAAGCGGTTTAGTGATTAGGTTTTCCATCTCCTCAGGAGCTGCATTTCCATAGAGAGTTACCACGGTTAATTGAGGATATGTTATGGGAGGAAACAGTTCCTGTGGTAGCCTCTTCCAGGAAATAAAACCGAGAAGTACCACCCCCAAAAAAATCATTGTTATGGTTACGGGTCTGTTAACAGAAAACCTTGATAATTTCATTTACTCGCCACCTTCTTCACCAATCATAGATACTTCTTCTTCGGCCTCACCATATTCTTTTACTTCAATTATTCTTACTCTTTTGCCATCGGTTAAACTCTCAGGCTTTTCCATAACCACCAGTTCGTCCTCTTCCAGGCCTCCAGCAATCTGAGCGTAATCCGAAGAGAGATAGGCCACCTCTACTGGTTGAGCATAAGCAACATTGTCATCTCCCACCACAAACACCCTGAACTCTCCGGTCGATCTGTCTAAGCTATCGCTGGGAATGAGGAGAGCATTCTCTTTCTCAAATACGGAGATTTTAACACGGGCGAACATCCCCGGAAGTAGTAACCCGCCAGGATTATCCAGGTTAGCTTTCACTGACAATGTCTTACTCTTCCCTGCTATTAAAGGTGAGATGTTACTTACCCTGCCAGTGAAGTCTATTTCTGGATAGGTGTCTACATTAACCGTGACCTTCTGGCCTAAGAAAACACGGTCTATCTCTTTCTCGATAATTCCCAGTTCCACAACAACGGTCTCCAGGCTAACCAGCGTGGCTACCTTCACATTGGGAGTAACGAACTCTCCCACCTCAACGTTCTTATCGCCTATTATTCCATTCCTGACAGCCCGGAGATAAGTCTTCTCAAATTCTGAGGAAGCAAGCCTGGCAGCCAGCCTGGCCTGTTCCAATTTCGACTTTATGATGGCTCCAATGGAATAGAGCTTTTCGTACTCTTCCAATTCAATCTGCGCCTGTTTCAATTTCAGCAGGGCATCATTCTGATCCAGGCGGGCTATGACTTCTCCCTTGCTTACCTTATCACCTTCACGAAAATCGAAGGATTTAACCATCCCCGCGACCTGGAATCTGAGCTCTATCTCAGAACCACCTTTTACCGTGCCCATTGCCGAGAGAGTGTCCTGGAACGTTCCCCTGGCTACTCTAAACACGTTGACCGGAACCTCTTCTTCCCTTAATTGAGTCTCCTTCTCAGCTTTCTTCTGCAGTTCTTTTGTCTTTTTTCCACGCTTTATTGAGGAGAGGAGTCTCTCTTTGCTGGTAGTAAACAGAGGCTTTCCAAACCTGGACGTCACTGCCAGTAGAATTCCTGCTCCTGCCAGAACCAGAACTATGAAAACGAGCTTGTTTCTCCTAATCCATTTATACACCATCATTCACCTCTCTTATACTTTTCAATTCCTATCGCTTTATTTAAACTGGCCAGAGCTATATGGTAATAGGCGAGCGCTTCATTGTATGAAGTGCGAGCACTGGTCAGGTTTATTTCTGCTCCCAAAACTTCGGAATTGCGAGCGAGATTCCGTTTACCTTTCTCTCTGGCAATCCTCTCTTGTTCATTGCGGAATTCTATCTCTTTAGAAGTGGCTTCAATCTGGATTAGAGATTTTTCGTAGTTAAAATAGGATTCCTTTACTTCCGATTCCATCTTCTTTTCTGTCTTTTTGACTTCGTTGACAGCCTTTTCGTACTCAATATCAGATTCTTTCTCTTCGGAAAGATTTTTTAAATTGTCGAAGAGGGATAGGGTAACAGAACCCGTGTTTGACTCGGTTCTCGACGTCTGTCCCAATTTTGGATTGGTCTGGTCAGATGTATACCCGGAACTTATCGTGCTCCCCCCTAAAGTTTTGCTAACTTTAATCCCTGCATACCAGGAGTCAGAAATCTTGAGGTCTTCCGTTTTATAGGCGCCACCACCTCTGCCATAAAATCCACTCAGGTCAATTTTGAACTTCTGGTCGCTTCTGGCAATCTTCTTTCCCATCTCAGCGAATTTCATGGAAAGTTTGCTTATGGCGAGGTCCAGGTTATGTTCCCCTGCCACCTCCAGACTTTGCTCCAAAGAGATGCCCAAATCCTGAAAATCGAGCTCAGTGTCAACTTCCACAGAAACGGGCTCGTCCAGATTGAGTAACTGCTTAAGAGTCAACAGAGCCAAAGAGTAGTCTTTCTCTTCAGAAATCTTCTGGTAATTGGCTTGATTATGTTGAGATTGAACATTCAGGAGTTCCTCTTTGGTTATCAATTTCAAGCTATGTTTCTTTCTGACCTCTTCCAAAATTGACTCTGCCTGGCGCAGGAGTTTCTCCTGTTCATGAACATTTGCCTGGGAACTCACCAGGTTATAGTAAGCCTTTTTCACATCGAAAATCAAATCCTGCTCCGTCTTCTCATGTTTCTTTTCCGCCATCTCCAATTTCACTTTTGCCTGATCAAGGGTAGACTTGAATTTCCCTCCCTGGTAGAGTGACTGCCCGATTTGTAACCCAAACTCTGTCTCTCTAAATCCCGCATCGACCCCTTTGGTCTCCAATGAGTTTATATTGCCGTCGGTCCTGTCCAGTTTGGCTGCCACAGAAGGAAAGAGGCCCCTCGTTGCCTCGCGCACCTTTAGTTCGGCAAGCCTGACTTCCTCCTCGGCAATCTTAAGAGTTTTGGAGTTATCTATAGCTATTCTTAAGCAATCTTCGAGGTCTCCTATCCTTTTTTCTTTTCCCTTTATTGAGTTCGGAGATTTTGCTGCTACTTTACGAACTCGAGTGTTTGAAAGGACGGATTTTAAATCTACAACTATGGAGTTCTTTTCTCTCTCTGTCTGGAACGAGGAGGACTGGTTGAGCTGCAGAACAAGGTAATCGAGGAGGGGAGTAGCTTTTTCTCCTTTCTGTTTATACACACAACGAATTTCTTCCACCACACCCTTATTTACTACCATTCTTTCACTCTCTCTGCTATACAGATTGTCATCAACAAAATTTATTATTAGCCTGGGAGGCGAGTCCAGAATGAAGCAAGTGTAGCTTACCCGGCCGGTATTAATCACCACTACCCTTGTCTTTCCAGCTACCTCTTCGACCCTTATCTCTTCCAATTGGACAATTTTTGCGCCCCAGGCCCCAAAAACAAAGACCATTAGTGACAGGATAATTAAAGCAACAATTCTGGTAAATTTATACATTTTATTCCTCTTTTTCACCATTTGAAATTGTGCCCCCAGGATTTCCCTGGAGTAGCAGAGCTTGCTCTGCGTCAATCAATCGCGAAACAAGTTTCGCTACTCCTTCTGATGCCCCGAAATAAAAAGGGAGAAGCGCCTGTTGAACAGAACTTCTCCCCTGTTCTATAATTTTGAACCCAACAGGCAAGGCTTTCCCCATTTTTATTTTTGCTTTTGATACTATTATATACTAACGATGTTACAAATTTGTAAGAAAATTGTAAAAATTTTGTAAATTTTTTTGCCCGGAAGACATTTACAAAAAATTAACAAAAACTTAACGTTTCCTTAACCTAAACATAACATTGTTATATTATACTTAAAACAGAAGTTGATAAGAAATGGAGGTAACTGGGGAAATGGATAATAACATGAATAAAAAACTTTATGTAAAATTATTATTATTGAGTTGTCTGGTATTAGCCATCATACCTTCCTTTTTATATGCTGACCAATACTCGATACTGAAGGTTGAGACCTACCCCGTTGTGGGAAGTGCCGACGTAACCAAGGGAGTTCCCTTTGAAATCAGGGTAATCGCTTGTAATGAATTTGGCGACCAGATCACTCCCGCTACGCTCGGTTGGAATTACGCTCAATTTGCAGATATCATTCTGCAGTCGAATGAGCCTAATGCCCAGATTAAGAATAATCTGGGGCAGTGGGTTTCAATGACCAGCCCACCTTATCAGATACGATTGGATGGAGAGGGTGATAGGATTTTTGAAGTAATTTTGAATACGGTGGGGGACGATAAGAGGATTACGGCTCAACAGAATCCCGCCTCCTGGGCTGGTATTATTGACGGATTTCTCGATTTCAAAGTGCACGACTTTGTCGACCATTTTGACATTAGTCTTCCTCCTGGCTCCCAAACAGCAGGGGTTGCTTTTAACATTACAATATACGCTAAAGATGTTAATGACAATATAGCGAAAACGTTTAATGACACCATAGATATTTGGGCTGTAATACCGCCAGGTTATACGTATGAACCAAACATGACTCCTTCTACGATTGCCGGCAGTTCATTCACTAATGGCGTGGCTATTATTCCAGTTACAATTTATGGTTCCCATCCAGTCTCCCGCTTAGTTAAAATTAAGTGCGAAAATAAGGTTATGCATGGTGGCTACTATGCCGCAGGAGAGAGCGCTGACTTTGCTGTAAATCCGAATTCTTATGCCAAGATTCTGTTACTTGTTCCCGGGGAGGACCACCGACCAGGCCGGCTAATCGGTTCGGGAAAGGAGGGTATGCCGGATACCCAGACTGCAGGTGTGGCTTTTAATGTCCAGGTCTATACGACGGATGAATACTGGAATCCTATCTTTGCCAGCGTTCCCATAACCTTCACTTCCAGTGACCTGGCAGCAGACCTTCCTGCTTCACCAACAATGACTACCAACCCGGAAACCTTCCCCGTGACCTTTCACACAGTTGGCCTGGGAACGCAATGGATAAGGATAACCGAGGGTGCTAAAGAGAGCGTAAGTACGGATATCCCCGTTGAACCTAACGACATATTCTATTTTACATTCGACAGCAACATACCGAGTCCACAGAAGACCACAGACCCATTTCAAATTGACTTAACGGCTTATGACGCAGATGGTAACGTGGCAAGTTACAATCAAGAAGCACAACTGAGTTGCACTATGGGTGCTGAGTATGCAAACCCGGATACTATACAATTTACCAATGGAAGAGGCAGCGCCTGGGTTCAGGTAACAAAGATGGGATTGGTCAAAATTATTATTGACGATGGCACCCATTTTGTAGAGAGTAACGAGTTTCTCGTCCTTGCGGGAGACTTTAACCAATTGGTGGTGCTCCTGGAGGGAGAAACCCATACCCCGGGACTGGGGGATGGCAAGGCTGGCACTCCAAATTCAATCAATGCAGGAGGTTCGACCACTGTTACTATCATCGCCTGTGATGATTATTGGAACAGAAAAGCAATTCCAATAGAGATAAGTGATATAATTTCCCTTACCGGACATATAGTGCCACCATTGCTTCCATTTAACTTGGCAGCTGATGGGACCGGGCAGTGCCAGGTTACTTTTAGAACTTCCTATGATGCAGCGACGCGCGCTGATGAACCACAGACTATAACAGTCAGTGGCGGCGGTAGAACCACTACCTCGAGTGCCATTATTGTTAATTCTGGAACTTACGACAGATTAGTACTTGTTGCTCCTGGTGAGCAACTCGACCCCGGCACATTTGATGCCGATGGAAAGAGCGGTTCTCCTGCTACACGAGTTGCTGGCACTCCCTTCACTTTAACCGTGGCTGCTACAGATTCCTACTGGAATCCTGTAGATAGCGGATTTCCTGCCACCGTAACCTTTAACTCAGGAGATTCCCACACTGATGTTCTTTTTGCAGGATTGCCCCAGGGAAGTGCTGTGAGTATGGGAGCGAGGATAAAAGATTTCTCTGCCACTCTAATTACGCTTGCTTCTCCGCAATGGGTAACTGTAACCGGTGGCGGTAAGACGACTCAAGTCAACATCCCTGTTACCCATGGTGCACTGGACCACTTTGCATTCAGTAACATTGCAGATTGCACTGCCGGCGATACTATTTTCAATGTCACCATTACTGCTCAAGACCAATACAATAATACAGTATTAAGCTTCAATCAAACCGCCACTTTATCATCAACTACTGGAGGAAATACATTTATTCCCACGACTGCGACCTTTATTAATGGACAATCTATAATTAATGTAATAATTTATAAGGCCACATATCCAGGCACTGCAAAACTTACCTGTACTTATGGGGGCAAATCAGGAGAAAGTAACCTATTCGTTGTAAATCCTGGACCTTACGCAAAGCTTATCCTTATCCTTCCCGGACAAACTTACGAACCGGGTAATATAGTAACACAGGGAAAGAGTGGTGCTCCATTTCCCTACACCGTGGGTAATCCTCCCATTGGAACTATAGTTTATACTGTTGACCAGTATTGGAACAAGGTTCATCCTCCAGACCCTGAACCCCTGGTAGAGATTACCATAGAGGATCCAATTCATTACCTGATTGTGGACCCTGTTAATCCCTGGACACTGAGTAATGGTGAGGCTACTTTCTGGACAACTCTTAAAACAGCAGCCACTGGACAGGTTCTAATTGCTACAGACTTAGGAACGGGCATTAATGATCGTAGTACAATTGATGTAAATCCAGGAGCTTTTGATAAATTACAGATAATTGCTCCTGGTGAGACTCCAGACCCGGGAAGCGATTTGGGAAAAACAGGACTCGTTCAATCTCAGGTAGCAGGGGTGAGTTTCGACCTTACAGTTAGGGCGGTTGACCAATACTGGAATTTGATACCTGCTATAAATGGGGAGAGCATCGACCTTATCTCTGCTATAGACGCCGGTCTGGATGCCAGATATACACCTAAGTCCTTTGTAGGAGGCGTCGCAAACTTTACCATATGGCTTGATGGGAACAATCAAGATATAGATGTCACTGCCATAAGTCTTCAGCCTCCTCCCTTTGTCAACCAGGATACAGTAATGATTCATGTGGATAGGGGTTATAATTATGTTGTACTAGTGCCCACTTCTTGTAAGGCTGGCACCTTATCTACAAATGTATTTTCCATGAAAGTTAAACTGGTAGATACGAGTGGCGTTACAGTAACAGACGCTAATAACTGGTTCACGATGACTCCCTGTTTAGCGATAGACCACTCTCCTGCCACAAACCCGCAAGGTCTGGGAGTAAAAGACTATAAATTAACCAATGGAGAAGCCATTTTTGACCAGAGTTACGATATAGTGGAAGTAATCTCTATAGCGGTGAGCGATACTTTTGGTAGAGGACCTGTATTCAGCTCTGCCGTAGACGTTCGTGAGACGGCACTCAGGTATAGAGTAGACGTGCCTGGTGAAGCTACTGCAGGGGAAGTGTTTGAGATGGATGTAAGCCTGATTGACATCGGGACCGGCAAAGTAGTACCCAGCAGGGACAGGGAAGTCAATCTGGTTCCCATTTCTGGCGCAGAGCCTGGAAGGGAAGGGCGTCTTTATGTTACTAATGTAGGGCTATCCAGAGGTACATGGAAGATTACTAACCAGTGGTATACAAAAGCAGAAACAATTTCTATAAAAGCTTCCGATGCGCAAATTTACGTGCCGGCAGCAGAGGATAATTCCAGCCTTCCTTTCCAGTTTCTGCCAGGAGAACTGAAGAAGTTGCAGATTTTGGCCCCGGGTGAAGAGCCGAGGCCGGGCGAGATGGCCTACATTGAGACCGGTAAGGATGGTAGCAACATCCTGGTTCAGGGAACTGAAATCGATTTTCTGGTCACGGTTCAGGCCGTAGACCAGTACTGGAATCTGGTCGATGAATTCAGCGGAGGATCTGTTTATTTCTCCTCTGAGAACTCTTTCAGTTCCCAGCCTGTGGAATCATCGCTTACTTACGGCTTGGCAACTTTCATCGTTACTCCCCATCAAGCGGGTGCATCTTTCACTCTCAAGGCAGAAGCTGAAAGCCCAACTGGTTTAGAACCCCAATCTGTTACCGTTCCCATGGAAGTAGCTGAGTACCGGATTACAAGCACTGTGCTTGGTGCCAGAACTATTGACCCATTTAAATTGATTGTTGAACTTGTTGACCCTGGAACGGGTTTCCCCAAAAGCGGGGCGAACAACCCATTCATATTGACTGCCTGCACAATCAGTGGTGGAGATGCTCCAGGCACATGGACAAAGGTGGGAGGGGCGTCAGCGTTGAACAACGGGTCAGCAGAAATCTGGGTAAGATATGATACAGTGGGAAAGATTCTGTTCAAGGTAACTGATAGTTTTGGTCGTCCTGCGGCATATACTGAGGTTATAGATATCAGGCCAGTGGGGCTACGCTATGACTTGGAGGCTCCTGGTAAGGTGGAGGCCGGTAAAGAATTTTCTCTTACGGTTAGATTAATTGATACCGGAGCGGAAAACCCGATCACTCCCAATGAATATGCCAGACAGATAAAATTGGTTGCCTGTGCTTCTCCTAGCGGGCAGCCAGCAGAAGGAGAATTGAAGATAAAAAATCTCTATTTACAGGGAGGAACAATAACCGTCACTCAGAGTTATAACTTTGCTCACGATATCTATATTGAAGCTTCTGATGCCAAAGTTTATACCCCTGCATCTGCATTGGGACGCACTGCTGACATTGAAGTCATCGGTGCACCGGAAACAGTAATGAAGTTGGAAGGAGCGCATAATGAAATGAACGGCGCACTATATTTGAGAAGTAGTACGCTTATAAGTATTATGTGTACATCTGATATTAAGGCGAAGTATATCTATTGTAGAGATAATAAAGGGGATTGGAAAAGGTATGATAAGTATGTTGAACCATTTGCCCTCTCTCCTGGGGCTCATACTATTGAGTATTATGGAGAAGATGACTATGGACATAAGGAAGAGATAAATCAGAGCAAGACAATTTATGTCTCTTTCTTTAGCGCTGGCGCAAATGGAGTACTCAATCGACCTAATCCGTTCCGCGCAGGTAAACAGAATACTCTAATAGAATATAATATCAAGGAGCCTTCCAATGTAACCATTACAATTTACGACCTCTTCGGCCAGGAGGTCTGGCATAAGAGTTATGCAGAAGGAGACCCAGAGGGTGGCAGTAAAGTGAACCAGGTTCCCTGGGATGGAAGGAACCTCTCCGGAGAAGTGGTGGGAAATGGAGGCTATATCTGCCGGGTCTGGATTGAGAAAGAAAAGAGGCATATGTTAAGGAAGATAGCTGTTGCCAAATAGGTAGCCGCAACCTTCAGGTTGCGTGGTTCAAAATAGGGGGAGAAGAAAATGGAAAAGAGGGTTTTTAGAATATTTGGAGTAGCAGACCTCAGTCTGCGTTTTCTTATTTTGGTATTAATTTTGGCGATGCACTGGCAACTCGCCAGGGCAGGTAATTACTATGGAATGGCCAACGACTATCTGCAGTATGGGGCAGGAGCGAGGTCTTTAGCAATGGGAGGAGCCTATGTAGCCCTGGCAGATGAGGCCAGTGGACCTTATTGGAATCCTGCAGCATTAACACAGGTCGATGAACACCAGTTTCTTTCTATGTATGCTCCATTCTTTGAAAAGACTAATTATAACTTTCTCTCCTATGTTCATCCCCTGCGAAGGATGGGGACTTTAGCTATTTCCGATGTTCTTCTCCATTCCGGAGGATACGATGAAGTCAATGATAGTGGAATTGTGGTTGACCCGAATCAGTCGATATACAAGAACGCTATAATTATTTCTTACGCAAATAAGATTTATGAACGTCTCTCTTTGGGAGCGAGTTTGAAACTGATTCATCAGCGAGTAATGAGGTATTCAGGGAATGGCCAGGGAATAGATTTGGGGATACTTTATCAGCCCTTAGACGAACTGAACGTCGGGTTATCCCTGCAAAATGTCTTGCAGCCAAAGGTGACTCTGAGATATGACCCCGACGTGTATGAGATGAATTTGAAGGCCGGTCTGGCATTGAAGGCATTCTCTAACCGCCTCACCCTGACTGCAGATATCAATAAGCTCGTTCGTGAGAAGGCATACTTCTGTACAGGAGTAGAGTTTTCTCCCTGGGATAAGCCTACCTCGCCTTCTTTGAAAAGGGTAGATTTGAGGTTAGGATGTAATCACCTGCAAACCTTTACCTGTGGACTGGGACTGAAGATAAAATTTTTCACTGTGGATTATGCCTTTAGTTCTCATGACCTGGGAAGTCTTCACAAATTTGCCCTTACCTTTAGCTGGGGAAATATCTATAAGGCAAGTGCGCATCCCATTTTGAAGACGGAAAATACCTATGGGCTTGACGCTTTAACCAATGAACTCGAATTTTCTGCTTATATTCCTTCAATTACTGTAAAGAGATGGACTCTGGAGATAAAAGGTGAAAATGAAGAAGTAGTGAAGAGTTTCTCCGGGGAGACCCGTCCACCGGAAATTATCAGGTGGGATGTTTGTGATGAGATGGGCAGGCCGGTACAGAGGGGAGACTATATCTACGAATTTACCGTGGTGTATAAGAACGATAGACAGTGGGTTGATAAAGGAGAGATAAAGCTCCAATCATTCCCTCAAGAAGAGACGCCGATAGAAATGAGAGTAAGCGGAGAAGAACTCACTGAGGGTGGTGAGTGAAGACCATCACTCCTTCCCTCCCTTTCGGGAGGACTCCAAAGAAGGTGGAGTCCTTGCGAAAGCAAGGTTTTCCCTCTTTCTGAAGGAGACGAGGATTTTCGGTAGACAGGAGGAGAAGTAAAATGTTCAAAAATATGAGAAAAATTTCAATAATCATTACGATACTCCTTTTCATTCCTCTGTCAATAGCAGGAGCAAAGATGATGGAGATGGATGCCGTCACTGAGTATAAGTTCGCCAGTTCTGCTTATAGAAAAGGCAATGTAGAA
>DATKVN010000040.1 GCA_035530055.1 bacterium
AAGAGCAAAGTTGAGCTTGCTTACGAGGCGAGCGATGACTTCGGACTAAGCCAGATAGACCTTGTATACCAGAAGTTAACAGGGGAAACTTATGATTCCATGAAGCCCGGGAGAATAAGGATTGAGCGATTCCAACCCTCGGTGGGTCAGAAACTACTCGACTACCAGTGGGAGCTGGAAAAACTCGACTTGCATCCTGGTGAGCTAATCAGTTATTATTTAGAAGCCTGGGACAACGATACTATATCCGGGCCAAAGAGTAGCCTTTCCCAAACCTACTACCTGGAGGTATTTAGCTACCTTAAGGAACACGAAGACATTGAAGAAATGGAACACCATTTTAGAGAAGAGATATTACGTATTCTGGGAGACCAGATTGTAGCAAAGAGCAGAGTAGAAGATTGGAGCGAAACACAAGGCGTGGAAGAGTTAAAAAGCATCCACGCCGACCAGGGAAGAATTGAAAAGTTAACCGAAGACTTGCTCAATTATTTGAAAGAGCTCCTTCCGCGCATGGAGGCAGACCCTCTGGGCAATTTTCAAGTATATTCAGAATATAAAAACATGGAAGGAAACCTCCAGTACCTGAAAGATGAAAAAATGGCAGAGGTTTTATCTACAATGTCTGAAGCAGTGAAAGCAACGAGAGCCGATAGAAAAGAATACATGGAAAAGGTGAAGAACAATCAAGAAGAGATCATTTCCGAACTGGAAAAGATGTCTCTTTTAGCACAGGACCTTCTCCAGGATGAGAGAATGCGCGATGTACTGGGAACAGTCCAGGAGTTGTTAGAGAGTCAAGCAGACCTCGCTCAAAAGTTGGAAGAGATGGGAAAAGAAATAGATAAACATAAATTGGAGGAACTTAAAAAGAGCCTGGCGGAAATCTCAAAACTTATGGCCAAGCTGGTAAAAAGCCTTTCCCAGCTACCGCAAACTTTACCAGAAGAATTCATCAATCAAGATGCAATCAAGAGTCTCGAGTTGGGAGAAATGTCCAGTGATATAGAAAAGATGGCTGATAAAATCGCCAAGGGAGACCTGGAAGCTGCGTTGAACATAGCTAAGAATTTACTTAAAACGCTTTCCTCAACAATGGCCATCATGCAAGCTGCTGCCAATCAGGTTCCATCTTTTGGTAAGTCATCCCAACTGTCTCAAAAGGCAAACGAATATTCTCTGGAGTTGGAAAGACTAATTGCCGAAGAAAAAGAATTGATTGACCGCACCAACCAACTCGACAAGAAGCGATTGGAAGCCTTGTTTAAGAAACAAGAGTCCCTGTTAAAGGAGTTAGTTAAGTTACAAGAGGAGGCAATAAAAGAGGCGAAAAAATTACAGGGAAACCTAAAAGAAAAATTGAATTATATAAAGGCGTATCCTGCTATCTACCAGAATCTCTCCGTAGTGTTGAAGAGGATGGAGGAAGTTCTCAGTGAGCTAACTGGAGAGACTCCTCGCCGGGCAAGGGAGTTATTGAAAAAGTCCATTGAATATTTAAATAATATGTTGGGAGCTCTGGATAAATTCACCATCAAGATTGAGAAGGAGAAAGAGAAAATTTCAGATGAGCTGTCTAAATTATCTAAGGAAAAAGAAAAAGAGGAAGAGTTGACTCCTCAAGAGAAGAGCCTTCTATCCTTGAGGGAGAATTGGGAAGGGAAGGAGAGGGATACTTTTGAAACTAGAGAAAAGATTGTTGATCTACGAGAGAAAGAAGAGGAGATTGCAAAATTATTGGAGTTTGAAGAAGAGGGAATTGAAGTGTTTAAAAAAGAAGACCTCTTGGAACTTGAAACTCTGGCCAAAAAACAGAAGGAGCTGGAGAACCGTACTGGAAAACTGAAGCAGAAGTTAGAGGAACTTTCCGGCAAGACTTCTGCCATTGGCCCAGAAATTATCTCTAATATGGAGAAAGCTTCTTCGGCAATGGACGAGGCATCTGGAGAATTAGAGGAGAAGAAGACCGAGCCTGCCTTAGAGAAGGAGAGAGAAGCCCTCTACTATCTGGCTCAGGGAAAGGAAGGTCTTGCTTCGGCTTCTAAAAAATTGACAGAAATGGCAAAGAAAGGAGGGAAACCCCTGGTGGGCTTCCTTCAGCCAAGAGGAGGGACTCTTCCTGGAGGGAGAATGGGATTCAGGGAAGGGTACGTAAAGATTCCAGAAGCTCACGAGTACCAACCACCCAAGGAATTCCGCCAGGAACTTCTGGAAGCTCTCAAAGAGAAATACCCAGAAATTTACAAAGAACTGATTAAACAGTACTACCGGCGCCTCACAGAGTAGAATCAAAAGGAATAGCAGACTTTAGTCTGCATTAAGAAAGGAGGATGTTTAAATGGCATGGGAAGCAAAGAAATTTATCGAAGAGAAACTCTCGGAGGTAAAAAAGATTGTAGGAGATAAGAATGCCGTAGTGGCTACTTCAGGAGGAGTGGATAGCGTAGCCTGTGCATTTCTGGCACATAAAGCGCTAGGAGAAAAATTAACTGTTATTTTTATTGACGACGGGCTGATGAGAGAAGGTGAGCCTACTAAAGTGTCTGAGGAGTTAGGGAATTTAGGTGTAGAAGTTAAAATAGTTAATGCCAGGGATGAATTCTTCAAAGCGCTTAAAGGAATCGAGGACCCTGAAGAGAAGAGGAAAAAATTCAGAGATACTTTTTATAGAACACTGGGAAAGGCAGTAAAGGAGAATGGAGCCTCTTACCTCATTCAAGGCACGATAGCTGCGGACGTCTCAGAAACTGAAAGAGGTATTAAGACTCAGCATAACGTTCTGGAACAGATAGGAATCGATCCCACAGATTATGGATTTCAAGTTATCGAGCCTCTGAGAGAAATCTATAAACCCGAGGTAAGGGATGTGGCCAGAGAATTAGGGTTGCCGGAAGAAATTCACCAGAGAATGCCGTTTCCTGGACCTGGTTTAGCTACGAGAATCATAGGAGAAGTTAATCCTCAGAGGGTAGAGATGGTCAGGAAAGCAACCAGTATCGTAGAAGAAGAAATAAAAGAGTTAAAACCCTTCCAGGCACTTGCAGTTCTCATGAAAGATAGAGCCACAGGAATGGTTGAGGGGAAGAGAGTCTTTGGTAACATAATAGTGGTAAGAAGTGTTGAGTCTAAGAATGCAATGACTGCTTCTGTGAGTAGAATCCCCTGGGAAATTCTGGAGAAAATTCAACAGAGGATTACCGAGGAGATGCCTTCGGTAACCAAGGTCCTCTTTGATATTACTCCCAAGCCTCCCAGTACAATAGAGTATATTTGAGGAGTAAGCACGCTGCACTTGTAATAAGTAATTGTAGTGTAGCCCTTTATGGGCGTAATCTTTACGGGGACAAGCCTTACGCTACCAATTTTAAATTATGGGAGTCAAGATTAGTCTTTTGAAACTACTGGTTTCTATTTTCTTATTAATCTTTCCTACTCTACTTTATGGTGGGGATATAATCGTTGATGGTGAAAAATACTTAAATCAATGGAATGTGGAGAAAACTATGGAGCTTGCTCACCAGGCCGTATTGGAGCAACCGGAGAGAGCCGACTCCTACAGATTACTCGGATTAGCCTATTTTTATCAGGGAAGTTATGATAAAGCATTGCAGTATCTCCAGGTTGCATCCCTTATGGAACCAAGGATTGAACAGCGAAAGAGACTCCTCTCCTTTGTTGAGGGTACTAAGGAAATTACAGGAGAATTTAGTAATTATTCAAGTGAACATTTTATACTTCGCCTGGCCGATAGAGATAATCTTCTCGTTGACTATGCCCTCCATGCTCTGGAGAAAGCATATCAAGAAATACAAGGTGACCTGAACTATTTTCCAGAAGAGAAAATTCTGGTGGAAATATATCCTACAACTGAGGGATTCACCTACGCTTCCAGTCTCACCCCGAAGCAGATTGAAGTCTCCGGGGCAATTGGAATCTGTAAATTTAACCGAATTATGATTATTTCTCCTCGCTGCTTGGTATACGGTTATCGCTGGCTCGATGCTTTAGCTCACGAATTTATCCATTATCTTATTGCCAAAATAACGGGACTCAATATTCCTTTGTGGTTAAATGAGGGTCTTGCTAAGTATCATGAGACAAAGTGGAGAGTTAAACAACCGAACTATTTAATTCCCCTTTACAAAAATACCCTTTTGGGAGCATCGAGAGAGGGAAAATGGATCGATTTCTGGAAAATGCGTAGGGGCATGCCCAGTCTGGAAAGCCGGCAGGAAGTAATCCTGGCTTTTGCCGAAGTTTCCCTGGCAGTAGATTACCTACTCCAGTATAATGGAAGGAAGAAGTTAATCCATTTTCTCCAGGAACTTGGCAGAACTGCCTGGAAAGGAAGAGAAGAAAAGTTTGAGAAAGTGGAGAAACATTGGGACGAACTTTTCCGCCAATTCTTCGGGATAGACCAGAAAAAGTTTCAGAGCGTTTTGAGAGAGTTTCTAAAAGAAATGAAACTGGAAGAGACTCCAGGAATAGCATTAGATAGTTTTAAGTTAAAAGAAGAGGGAGAAGAAGTGGATGAACTGGAAGAGCATGTAGGAGTAGGAGCCCGTGGGCATGTGCGGCTGGGAGATATGTATCGTCAGAGAGGAAGGTCTAAGGTTGCTCTTATTCAATATGAGAAAGGTTTGAGAAAAGAACCCAATAATCATGTAATTCTCAATAAGATAGGTAAAACCTATAGCGCACTGGGAAAATTTAAAGAAGCAGAAGAATCATTCAAAAAATCCTTGGAGGTTAATCCTAACTACGGACCAACCTATACCAACCTTGGCACTTTCTACTTTGCTCAGGAGAAGTTAACACTGGCACTGGAAAATTACGAGGAGTCTAATCAGATTAATCCTTTTAATCCTCTTATTCATAAGTATATGGGCTTTATCTACTACAGACTCGGAGAGGAAGCAAAGGCGGAGAGAGAATGGACGATTGCCCGCAGGCTTCTTCCGGGCGATATAGAGGTGGAGTCCTGGCTCTTAGAGATGGAAAGAAAGGAACCTTAATTTACTCCTAAGACACTCCGATGGATCGGAGCTACTCCTCTAGGAGGAAGAATGTGGGAATTCTACTTGCCCACAAGAATAATTTTCGGCAGAGAGAGTTTAAATAGACTGGGTATAGAAGTTAAGCCTCTGGGAGAGCCTATTCTTCTTGTCACTGGAAAGAGGGCTCTTCGGGAGAGTGGTATCCTGGATAGGGTTAGTCGAATCTTAAACAAGGAGAAAATCACCTCTGTCCTTTACGACCAGGTCTCTCCAGAACCTGATACTGAAGTAGTGGATAGGGGTGTAACCTTCGCTCGTCAGAATAGATGCAAAGTTGTAGTAGGGATTGGTGGTGGAAGCGCTATTGACGTAGCTAAAGCAATTGCCGGACTCGGGCTTGAGGAGAGTTTCGCTTCCATAGCCGAATATCTGGAAGGGAAAGGGACTAAAAGGATAAATTCATACGGTCTTCCTTTTATTGCCATTCCCACCACGGCTGGAACCGGAGCAGAGGTCGCCAGGAATGCTGTGATTATCAATAGGAATACGAGAAGTAAAAGGAGTTTTCGCAGTAACTATCTATTTGCCAGGATAGCCATTATCGATCCCACTTTGACCGTAGACCTTCCTCAAAAGATAACTGCCTCAACCGGAATAGATACTTTGACTCATCTCATCGAGGGATACGTTTCTCGAAAAGCGAATCTTCTAACGGATATTCTGGCAATTAAGGGTATTAGTCTGGTGGGAGAATCTCTAATTTCTGCATACAATAATGGTTCTGACCTGGAAGCAAGGGAGAAAATGTGCTTAGCCAGTCTTCTGGGTGGTGTTGTGCTCACAAATTCTGGTTTGGGTATTGCTCATGGAGTGTCCCCATTTTTGGGAGCATTACACGGAATTCCTCATGGTGTGGCAAACGGCATACTTCTTCCGCGGGCAATAGAATTTAATTTGTCCTCAAGCATTCAGAAATTCAAATCTGTTGCCTCTGCTCTGGGAGAGAAAATAGAGGGTCTAACAGAAAAAGAGGCTGCAGGTAAGACTCTTTCTGCAGTGGAGAGGATAGTTAAGGAACTGGGAATTCCTCAAAGTTTAGAAGAATTTGGTGTGAAGTCGGAAGACCTGCCTGAGCTTGCTAAAAAATCTCTCACTTCCAACTCCACCAGAGGGAATCCTCGCGAAGTGAGTTATGAAGACCTCTTGTTATTTTTAAAGAAGATACTGTAGCCGCAGGCTTCAGCCTGCGTCTGGAGTAGCAGGCTTCAGCCTGCGCAGATAAACGCAACCTAAAGGTTGCGACTACCGAATCATTCTCAGGTTAGTAAAGAGGAGAAAATATGGAAAGAGTTAATGAAAGTGAGAAGGAATTCCGCTTTGGCGATGCGGGTCCCAAGTATCTTTTCAGAGGACCCAGGATAGAATGGGGAATTTTAGTCCTGAAACCCGGAGGGTCGTTAGGAGCCCACTACCATAAAGAGGTCGAAGAGACATTCTATTTCTTGGAAGGAAAAGCCAGATTAATGATCGATGGCACTGAATATCTGGGGGGAGCAGGAGAGGCTTTCCGGCTGGAACCAGGAGAAAAACATGATATCCTGAACGACTCCCAATCTCCCATTCGTGCTGTGTTCATCAAGTGCCCTTATAAACCTGAGGACAAAATCAAGATTTGAAATAGAGAAGAGAACGGAGATAAAAGATGGCTCAGCGGGTAGCATTAGCAAGATGTGAAAGTTACCAGCTTCCGGTTTTGGAGAATTCTTTAAAGAAATTATTAGGTTTACTTGGTGGAATTGGCGAGTTTGTCAAAAATGGAGACAGAGTTCTAATCAAGATAAATCTCCTCTCAGGCAGGCCTCCGGAAAAAGCAGTAACCACTCATCCCAGTCTGGTCGAGGCAGTGGTTAATTTAGTAAAGGAAGCTGGAGGAATCCCGGCAATTGGAGACAGTCCCGGGGAGAGGGCAACTCTTACGGGATTAGCCAGAGCATATCGAACTGCAGGATTCGAGGAAGTTAGCCGTAAGACGGGTGTTCCTCTTTTGTCTTTTGAGGATGATGTTATGGAAGTGGAGAATAGCCAAGGACGTCTCTATAAAAAGTTTACAGTTACTAAACAGATAAAGGATTTTAACGTAATAATTTCTCTTCCCAAATTGAAGACTCACCCTTTAACTTACATTACCGCAGCGGTGAAGAATAACTTCGGTTTCATTCCCGGACTGAGAAAGACTGAGTTCCATTTGAAATTGCCTGACAGGGAGTTGCTTTCGGAAATGCTTGTTGACCTTTTAGATACTATAAAGATTGATCTGGCAATTTTGGATGGAATTGTTGCCATGGAAGGAAATGGCCCGGCTGGCGGTCTCCCTCGCAAGGTAGGAGCAATTCTTGCCAGCAGAAATCTTGTGGCTTTAGATTTTGTTGCCTGCCAACTCATCGGTTATAAAAATCCATTCGATATTCCTACTAACAGAATAGCTGTGGAAAGAAAATTTTTTCTTCCCGGAAATATGGAAATCTTAGGGGAAAGAATTGAAGATTTACAAGTAAAAGATTTCAAACGAATTCCCCAGGATGTTTCCCAGAAGATTCCCCTATTTCTTTTGAAGTGGCTAAAAAACTTACTATCAGCAAAGCCCAAAATAATTGATGAGCTTTGTAACCGTTGCTTCCATTGCCTGGAAAACTGTCCGGTTAAATGTGTGGAAAAGAATAAAGACGGTAAACCTTCAATTCATTATTCAGATTGTATTAGATGCTTCTGTTGTCAAGAACTCTGTTCTCAAGGAGCCATAATAACGAAAAGACCCTGGTTGGTAAAATTATTTACTGCATAAGAAGATTGGTTTTGACTTTTTGGTTAAAATAGGTTAAATTAAACTGGAGTTCTTGATTTCATCGGGGGGGAGTTCATAGGATAAGGAGTTTGGTTTGGAGTCCTCCCGAAAGGGAGGGAAGCAAAAAGTTGTAGCTGTCCCGATTCATTGGGACCAAAGGGAAAGCAAAGCTTACGCTTTGCGGCTACATTTTTAAATAAACCTTGCTTTCGCAAGGACTCCACATGTTTTTGAAGTTATGATTTTGCCGCAGGGAAGGGAGCGTATCTAAATGGATTTGATCGTGACTCATATTGGTGCAGATTTTGATGCTTTGGCTTCGCTTGTAGCAGCAAGAAAAATATATCCTAAGGCTTTAGCTGTCTTGGCCGGCTCACCTGATAAGGACGTGAGAGAATATTTATATAAGAAACCACATTTGATAGACCTAAAGAAAGAGAAAGAGGTCGATTTTAAAAAAGTCAAAAGATTAATAGTTGTAGATACACGCCTTGCTAAAAGAATCGGAGAAGCAAAAGAGGCCCTTAATAATCGCGGATTAATCCTTCACTTCTACGACCACCATCCCCGCACTAAGGGCGATCTCGTTGGAGCAGTGGACATAGGAGGACGCTATGGAGCTACTGTCACTATTCTGGTAGAACTCATAAAGAAGAAAAGAATCAAGATTTCTACAGAAGAGGCAACCCTTCTTGCTCTGGGAATTTACGAGGATACAGGGTCTTTTACATTTCCTTCCACTACCCCGGCAGATTTAAAAGCAGCCTCTTATCTAATAACTAAAGGAGCAAATTTGAACATGGTTTCTGACTTTATACGCAGGGAATTAACTAAAAACCAGGTTAAATTATTAAATAAACTTCTTCGATTGGAAAAGAGAATTAAGATTAATGGAATAGAAATCGCCATTATTAAATTGAAGTCTTCAGGCTATATCACTGATCTGGCGGCGACTGTTCATAGGTTACGCGATATCGAAAATCTGGAGACTATTTTCGTGTTATTGGGGACGAAAGAGAGAATTCGCATAGTTGCCCGTAGTAGAATTAAGGCTGTAAATGTAGGTAAAATTACTCAGGCTTTTGGAGGAGGTGGCCATGCCACTGCAGCCTCGGCCACAATAAGAGGAATGGAACTTCGAGAGGTAGAGAAAAAATTAATAGAAGTCCTGAAGAGCAAAATTACCCCCGAAATCGCACCTGATGAGAGCCTCCTGTTTAAAAAGAATGTAGGGTCACTTTTAAACAGAAATCTTCCTTCCAAAATAACGAGTTTACTGACGGAAGCGGGTAGAATAGCTGAGGAGAAAAATTTCAGAGTCTATCTGGTTGGTGGTTTCGTGCGAGACCTTCTACTTGGTGTAGAAAACTTCGATGTAGATTTAGTTGTTGAGGGAGACGGTATATCCTTTGCTCGATATCTGGTCAGGAGGGCAGGAGGCAAGGTTACTGCCCACAAGAGGTTTGGCACCGCAGTGGCTACTTTGCCCGGCGGAATTAAGGTAGATATTGTCACTGCAAGAAAGGAATTTTACGAATTTCCCGCTGCCTTGCCTACTGTAAAAAAGAGTTCACTGAGAGAAGATTTGTATCGTCGAGACTTTACCATTAATGCTATGGCTGTGAGATTAAATCCTAAGCATTATGGAGAATTGGTCGACTTCTTCGGTGGATGGAAAGATTTGAAAGAGAGAATAGTTAAGGTTTTACATAACAAGAGCTTTATCGAAGATCCCACTCGCATCTTTCGAGCAATTCGTTTCCAAGGGAGATATGGCTTTTCCATGGATAGAAATACTGAGCGATTGGTGAAGGATGCGCTAAGACTGAAAATTTTTAGACGGTTAAGTAAACAAAGACTGAGAGAAGAAATCATCGCCATCCTAAGCGAGCCCCAACCCAAGAACGCAATTTTGAGGTTGGATAAATTCAGGATTCTTAAGTTAATCCATCCCAAAATTAGATTGAGTCAAGAAATAAAAAAAGATTTGCAAATAGTTAAAACTATCTTTTCCAGATTCGCCTCTCTTCTTAAGGAAGAGGACGGAAAACGTTGGATAGTCCATTTTCTAATCCTGGTGCAAAAGTTAAGTATCTTAGAAGTGAAAAATCTCTGTAAGAATTTTAGACTCTCCAGGGAACAGAGCAGGAAGATAGTCAAGGGAAAAGAGAATCTACGAGAAATAATAAAAAAGCTCAAAGAATCAGAATTAAAGCCGAGCTTCCTCTATCGAACGTTGCAAGGATTACCCGTGGAAGCGCTTCTATTTATTGTTTTAAAAGCGAGGAGCAGATTAATTGAAAGGAGAGTCTATCAGTATCTGACCAAAATGCGCAAGGTGAGGATTCGTACTACAGGTGATAAACTTAAAAAGATGGGGTATAAACAAGGTCCCCTGTTTAAGAAGATATTGCAGGAATTGCTCTGGGCCAAACTTGATGGAATTGTGAAAAGCCCATCTTCTGAGACGAAGTTTGTATTTGACAATTTCCCAAAAGATTGATAAAATTAAAGTTTTAAAGAGTGCCCGACCGGGTTAGGTCGGTCGCCCTTCAGGGTGACGAAAAACGGCCCTCTAAAGAGTGCCCGATCAAACGGAGGTGTGAGTGAGTGGAGTTTAACTCACCGATGGGAGCATGCTTATACTTCAACAGATAGTGAGGAATCCTTCTCTTGTTTTCCGAATGATTTCTCTGCCTGTAGCTCTGGTTATTTTCTTTTTTGCGATTGTTATTCATGAATGTGCTCATGCATGGATGGCTTCTCGATGCGGAGACAATACCGCAAGATATGCCGGCAGAATAACGTTGAATCCCCTACCACATATCGACCCCATCGGGACAATAATCTTGCCTCTCCTTCTAATTCTTTCTGGTTCCTCATTCGTTATTGGTTGGGCTAAACCTGTTCCCATCAATCCTCTCAATTTCAACAATCCACGAGCGGATCTGGTGAGAGTGGGAGCGTCTGGTCCTCTCTCCAATATAGGACTGGCAATTGGCTCTTCCTTCCTGGTCTGGATATTCAGTTATTTACCTGTGGGGGAGATAAAGAATTCCATAATAATAATTCTCCTGTTCAGTGTTCTGATTAATCTTTTGCTTGCAGTTTTCAATCTAATTCCCATTCCCCCGCTGGATGGTTCACAAATTCTCTCGGGATTATTGCCAGACCATTTGGCTAGAAGATATGAGACGTTTTCTCGATACGGTTTTATTATTATCTTTTTATTACTTTTGACAGGTTTACTCTGGGCGATAATTTTACCTATCGTCCAGTTTCTTTATAAAATACTCTTTTTGTGGGTAGGAAGGGGATTTTAGAAATGGCCAAGAAAAGAATTTTAAGTGGAATGCGTCCCAGTGGAAAGTTACACGTGGGACATCTTGTAGGAGCACTGGCAAATTGGGCAGCTCTACAGGATGAATACGAATGTTTCTACATGGTAGCAGACTGGCATGCTCTGACAACAGAATACGAAAACCCTTCAGGGATTAAAACCAATATTAAAGAAATAGTCATTGATTGGATATCCGCGGGTCTTGATCCTAAAAAGTGTACCATGTTTGTGCAGTCCCAGGTTCTGGAACATGCGGAACTACATCTTTTACTCTCTATGTTTATTCCTTTAAGTTGGTTGGAAAGATGTCCCACTTACAAGCAGCAACAACAGGAACTGAAAGACAAGAACCTTTCTACTTACGGGTTTTTGGGTTATCCTGTTCTGCAGGCAGCAGACATTTTGGTCTACAAAGCAGAAGCTGTGCCTGTGGGTGAGGACCAACTTCCCCATCTGGAACTGTGCCGGGAGATTGCTCGGCGTTTCAATTTCTTATATAAGAGCGTTTTTCCCGAGCCACAAGCTCTTCTGACCAGAGCACCAAAACTTTTAGGAGCCGATGGCCGGAAGATGAGTAAAAGTTACAACAACTGCGTTTTCCTGTCGGATCCTCCGCAGGTTATTCGAGAAAAAGTAAGCTTTATGATTACTGACCCCAGCCGGATTAGAGCCAACGATCCTGGACATCCCGATGTGTGCACAGTATACGGGCTGCATAAGATTTTTACTTCTCCGAAAGTAGATTCAATAACTGCTGATTGTAAAAGCGGGAAAATAGGTTGTGTAGCATGTAAGAAAATTTTGAGCGAATCTCTAATAGAAAGATTAAAACCGATTCAGGCAAAGAGAAAAGATTTAGAAGCGAACCCAAAGGAGGTCGCCAGAATCCTCAAACAGGGGCGTCTCAGTGCTCAGAAAATTACTCAGGAGACCCTTAAGGAAGTGAGAGAAGCGATTGGATTATAAAAAGGAGGAGGGATGGATTACAGGGTGAGATTGGAGGTATTTGAAGGTCCGCTCGATTTATTGTTACATTTGATTAAGAAAAACGAGCTTGATATCTTCAATATTCCCATAGCAGAGATTACAGCCGACTATTTGAACTACATAAAATTCTTCAGGAAGCTAAACCTGAATTTTGCAGGAGAGTTTCTGGTAATGGCTTCTACCTTAATTCACATAAAATCGAGAACGTTACTTCCCTCCATGGAAACAGCTGAAGAGGAAGAGCCCGAGGATCCCCGGGCGGAATTGGCAGCCAGACTTATGGAGTATGAGAAATTTAAAAAAGCAGCCAGTATATTGAAGGAGAAGGAGGTAATTCAAAGGGACATTTATGGACGTCTTCCTTTGATTCCTCAGGATGAAGATTATACCATCGAAGCTACACTTTTTGACCTCATGGATGCCTTCCAGAAAGTAGTATTTCGGGTTGAAAAAGAAGTTCGGGAAATAATTCAAGAAGACATCAAGGTTGAAGACCGGATTCAAGAAATCCTGAACCTTCTGGAAAATAAAAGATTTATCAATTTTGAGACCATATTTTCTGGACAGAGGACAAAGAGACTTCTAATAGTGACTTTCTTAGCTCTTTTAGAGCTAATCCGATTGAAAATGGTTTTTGCTCGCCAGACAAGACTATTTGGAGATATAAGAATATACAGGGCAAAACGGGAATTGGCGGCATAAAGACAATGGAAAAAGAAGAATTAAAAAATATAATCGAGTGTCTCTTGTTTTTCTCTAATGAACCTTTGCGTATAGAGAAGCTGGCCGAAATTATGGGAAGAGGTGACTTTGACGAGATAAAAGAGGCTGTTGAATATTTGCAAAAAGAATACGAGCTAAGAAATAGCGGGCTGCGAGTTCTGAACATTGCTCAGGGATACCAGATTTGTACCAGGAGCGAATTCTCTAACTGGGTGAGGAAACTTTATAAAGCACAGACTACTTTTCAACTCTCACTGTCTGCTTTAGAGACGCTCTCCATTATTGCTTATAAACAGCCTGTTACCCGGGGAGAAATAGAAAAGATAAGGGGAGTCGATGCTTCCTATGTGTTGAGGGCGCTTTTAGAAAAAAAGTTGGTTAGAATTTCAGGGAGAAAAAAATTGCCGGGTCGTCCAATTATATATGGAACATCTCAAGAGTTCCTGCGCTATTTTGGGTTAAAAGATCTATCCGAGATTCCCAGCCTGGAAGAGATAAAACCACCGGCAAGCGGATAAATAATAAATGGCAGCCGCTCCGATGAATCCAGCCCCTGAGAGCAGGAGCTGGATGAATCGAGCTATTTCTTATAAACGCAGACTAAAGTCTGCTACTCCAAAGATGGGAGGGGGTAGTTTATGGATTTAAAAAGTTTACGTGAAAAAATTGATAAAGTAGATAACCAAATTTTGAAATTGTTGAACCACAGAACCAAAACAGTACGAGAAATTGCAAAATTGAAAGCAAAGGCAAAACAGGAATTCTATGCTCCCCATCGGGAAAAGAAAATCGTAGAAAGACTCCTCAAGAAGAACAAAGGACCACTCCCCAACGAAGCATTGAAAGGGATCTTCCAGGAAATATTGAATGTTTCCCGGTCTATCCAGAAGAAATTGAGGATATCTTATCTGGGACCCGCAGCTACTTTCACCCACTTAGCAGCAGTTAAGAATTTCGGTAAGTATGCCAACTTTACTCCTGCCAAGAGTATAGCCGATGTTTTCTCCGAGGTGGAAAAGGGTCGCTCTGATTACGGAGTTGTGCCCATTGAGAACTCGACTGAAGGGGTGATTAATCATACGTTGGACATGTTTGTTACTTCGGAATTGAAGATTTGTTCTGAATTACTTCTGGAAATTTCTCATAATCTCCTTTCCAGAGCAAGGGAGCTCAGGGAAATAAAGAGAATCTATTCTCATCCCCAGGCAATTGCTCAGTCCAGAAATTGGATTGAAGACAATTTGCCCAATGCTGAGTTGGTGGAGACGTCTTCCACTGCCAAGGCAGCGGAGATGGCTGAGAAAGACTCTGAGGGCGGAGCAATAGCTTCCCGGCTTGCATCCTCTTTGTACGATCTGAAAATAATTGCTGAAGGCATTGAGGATAACGTGCGAAATTTTACCCGCTTTCTGGTCATAGGTAAGAGTTTCCCAGGAAAAAGTGGACAAGACAAAACTTCCATTCTTTTCTCCATAAAAGATAAGGTGGGAGCGCTTCACGATATGCTTATTCCTTTCCGGGAAAATAAGATTAACCTGACTAAAATCGAATCCAGGCCGACCAAGCTCCGAGCCTGGGAGTATATATTCTTTGTCGACTTCATGGAACACGTTGAAGAAGAAAATGTGAAACGGGCTTTGAAGCAACTGGAAAAAGAATGTCTATTTCTTAAAATATTGGGCTCTTATCCAAGGAGCGAGTGATTTTGGAGGATACGTTGATGATTGAAAAACTTGTGAGAAAAAATGTATTAGATTTCCAACCTTACCTTCCTGGTAAGCCAATCGAGGAAGTGAAAAGAGAGTTAGGCCTTGCCAGAGTGGATAAATTGGCTTCCAATGAGAATCCTCTAGGACCTTCCCCTCGGGCAGTCAGTGCCATGAAAAAGGTTCTCAATCGAGTGAACCTATATCCAGATGGAAGCGGTTTCTATTTAAAGAAGGTCTTAGCCAGAAAGCTAAAGGTAAAGCCAGAAAGTATTATCCTTGGTAGCGGAACGGATGAAATAATCGAAATTATCGGGAAAACTTTCTTAAACCCCATTGACGAAATCATAGTCTCTAAGTATGCATTCATTCGCTACGAGATGGCCGGAGAACTAATGGGTTGTCAGGTTAAAAAAGTCCCTATGAAAAATTTTACGCATGACCTGGAGGCAATGAAGAAGGCAATAACTGAAAAGACAAAAATAGTGTTTATAGCCAACCCTAACAACCCCACAGGAACTTATGTTACAGAAGAGAAAGTAGAAAAATTTATGAATGACCTGCCAGAAGAGATAATGGTGGTATTTGATGAGGCTTACCGGGAATATGTGACCAGAAAAGATTATCCTAAAACGCTTCCCTATGTTAAGCGAGGGCAGACGGTAATTGTCTTGCGCACCTTTTCTAAGATTTACGGTCTGGCAGGTTTGCGTATTGGCTATGGAATAGGGAAATCTGAATTGATTGGCTTTATGGAGAGGATTAGACCTCCATTTAACACTAATTCGCTGGCTCAGATAGCAGCTCTGGCCAGCCTTTCTGATGAGACTCACATTAAGCGAAGTCGTAAATTAGTTGGCAATGAGAGAAAATACCTGGAGGAAAATCTGGAGAAGATGGGTATTGAATTCGTTCCCTCGGTGGCTAACCATATCCTACTCAAGGTAGGTAATGGACAAAATGTGTTTGAAAAACTATTGAAGAAGGGAATAATTGTGAGAGCTATGGTTGAATACGATTTACCAGAATTTATCAGGGTAACCATAGGTCTGCCCCAGCAGAACAGGCGATTCATTAATGCCTTAAAGGAGGTTATGGATAAATGTTCTTAACACTGAAGCCAGGAACCACAGAGCAAGGAATTGAAGAGCTGGTTAAGAAGATAGAAGAGTTGGGATTTCGAGGCCACATTTCCAGGGGTGCTGAGAGAACAGTAATTGGAGTGATTGGTGAGAATGCTATAGCTGCCAGAGAGGTGTTTGAAGGGTTCTTTACTGTGGAGTTGATCACTCCCATTTCTAAACCTTACAAGCTGGTTAGCAGGGAATTTAAGAAAGAAGATACGATAGTTAAGATTGGTGATGTTACTATAGGTGGAAAAGATATAGTGGTTATGGCAGGACCCTGCTCGGTGGAGAAGGAAGACCTCCTTCTCTCTATTGCCAGTAGCGTGAAGAAGGCAGGAGCAAAGGTTCTTCGTGGGGGGGCTTTCAAACCGAGAACTTCTCCCTATTCTTTTCAGGGATTGGGGGAGAGAGGACTGAAGTATTTAGCCAAGGCCAAAAAGGCAACGGGACTTTTGGTAGTTACCGAGGCTATGAATATCCAACAGGTAGAGCTGGTTTCCCGCTATGCAGACATCATTCAAATTGGAGCTCGCAATGTTCAGAATTTCGAGCTTTTGAAAGAAGCTGGCAAAAGTAAAAAGCCCATACTACTTAAGCGAGGTATAGCTACAACAATCGAAGAGTGGTTGATGTCTGCTGAATACATTGTTTCCAATGGAAATTCAAACGTGATTCTCTGCGAACGAGGGATTAGAACTTTCGAAAGCGCTACCAGGTTTACCTTAGATTTAAACGCAATTCCGGCTATAAAAGCCTGGAGCCATCTGCCAGTAATTGTAGACCCCTCGCACGGGACCGGCGTGCGTGATTTTGTGTGTTCGATGTCCAAAGCAGCAATTGCTTGTGGGGCCGATGGTCTGATTATCGAAGTACATTCCGACCCGGAACACGCTCTATCCGACGGAAAACAGTCTCTCCTGCCAGAAAATTTTGCCAGCTTAATGCAGGAACTAAAGAAACTTGCCCGTGTGATGGGCAGAAACTTATAAGAAAAAGAAAAAAGTGCCTGTCACCTTTTAAAATGAAAAAGTACCTGTCACCTTTTAAGGTGAGTATAATTGGCGTGGGTTTGATTGGAGGCTCTTTCGGTTTAGCTCTAAAAAAGAAAAGACTTGTTGGGCAAGTAATAGGAATCGGTCGCCATATCCATAAGTTAAAAGAGGCGAAAAGACTGGGCGCTATCGATAGCTACACTACGGATTTTGCACGAGGGGTTAAAGATTCAGACATAGTTATGGTTGCCGCGCCTGTAGGCAAAATTCCTCTCATTGTTAAGAGAATATTACCCCATTTAAAAGAAGGCTGTATTATAACTGATGTAGGGAGCACAAAGGAAAAGGTAGTTAAGAAAGTCCATGAGATTCTCTTAAAATCTTCTGGTAAGGGAAGAAGGCCAAAGGTCTCTTTCATTGGTGGTCACCCAATGGCGGGTTCAGAGAAGCAAAGTGTCAGAAACGCCAGGGCCGATATCTTCTCAGGCACCACCTGTGTTCTGACTCCAGCAGATAGAAATGGCCGGAAAGCAGCTAAAGTAATTAGAGACCTTTGGAAGAGGATGGGAGCGAGAATCCTTTTGCTTAAACCTGAGGAACATGACTATCTCGTAGCTTATACAAGCCACTTACCCCATGTGCTGGCGTCCATATTGGCTAATCTGATGGGCAGGGTTTGTAAGGAAGACCCTCGAGCGAGCAGAGCCATCGCGGGAAGTATCTCCGATATGACCAGAATTGCAGCCAGCAATCCTGAAATGTGGATAGACATCTGTCTGTCTAATAATAAAGCGATTTCAGAAAGTATCAACGTAATGATAAAACATCTAGAAAAATTCAAGAAGTCGATTGAAAAGAAAAGGAAGAGAGAAATTCAAGATTTGTTTCATAAAGGTAGACTGGCGAGGAGAAAATTAATCGGGTCGTAAATATGAAAAATATAGGAGTGGAGAGAAAAAAGAGAATTAAGGGAGAGATTTCTCTTCCCGGAGACAAATCTATTTCTCACCGGGCTATTATGCTGGGTAGTATCGCCCAGGGAAAAACTAGGGTCAAAGGATTTTCAGATTGTGCTGACTGCCGAAACACATTAAACGCTTTCCTTAAACTGGGGATAGAAATAGAAGACCACTCTCAGGGAGAATTGACTATTCATGGGCAAGGATTGAAGGGATTGACTTCGGCCAAAGAGATTATAGATGTCGGCAATTCGGGAACTACTATGAGACTTCTCAGTGGAATTCTTGCCGGACAGGATTTCTCCTCTACGATTACTGGTGATGAGTATCTCCAGAGGAGACCTATGAAAAGAATTATCCTTCCCCTGAGGGAGATGGGAGCAAAGATAAGTAGCCCTGACGACAACCATCCACCGATAACCATTGTGGGGCAGAAATTACATGCAATCGATTACCATTCTCCTGTTGCCAGTGCCCAGGTGAAATCCTGTGTTCTTTTAGCTGGACTATATGCTAAAGGGAAGACGAGTCTTACTGAGTCTTCACCATCGAGAGACCATACGGAACGGATGTTAAAATATTTAAATGGACCTATAGAAATCGAAGGAACGGCTATATTCATAGAAGGAGTCTCGGAATTAGAGGCAAGAGCGATTACCATTCCCGGGGATATCTCTTCAGCAGCGTTCTTTATCATTACCTGTCTTCTTTTAAAGAATTCCGAAATCAGGATAAAGGGAGTGGGAATTAATCCCACGCGGACCGGCGTCATAGATATCCTTAAAAAGATGGGAGCTGACATTGTAATTGAGAATGTCCATGAACTTTGTGGAGAGCCGGTAGCCGATCTTATTGTGAAAAGCAGCAACCTGAGAGGTACTAATATAGGGGGAGCGTTGATTCCCAGAATTATAGACGAGATCCCTGTGTTGGCTGTGGCTGCAACTCAAGCAGAAGGCGTAACTGAAATCAGCAATGCTCAGGAATTGAGAGTAAAAGAAAGTGATCGCATAGGCAATGTGGTTTCCGAACTTTCTAAAATGGGAGCCTCGATAAAGGAAAAAGAAGACGGAATGGTGATTTCCGGAGGGAAGAGATTGGCAGGTAGTTCGGTTAATAGTTTTGGTGATCACCGTATGGCCATGGCACTAACCATTGGCGGACTGATTGCTGATGGTGAGACTACCATAAACGATGTGGCCTGCATTGATACCTCCTTCCCTCACTTTATGGATGCTTTGAATAGAATGGTAGAATAGACATGGTGGAAATTTGGTGAAGAAAAGAGCCGTTATTACTATCGATGGACCAGCAGGAGCAGGGAAAACCTCAATTGCCAAAATTGTCAGTAGAAAGTTGGGCTATAACTATATTGATACCGGGGCGATGTATAGAGCAATAAGCTGGAAGGCATTTAGAGAAAAGATAGATTTAAAGGCTAAAGAAAAGTTAATTAAGATGGTAAGAAATACCAAAATAGAATTAAAGAATAGAGCTGGAACGGTGAGAGTCTATTTAGACGGAAAAGATATCACCAATAAGATAAGGAATAAGAGGTTGGCCGAAGGAGCGAGCATTTTAGCTACAGTCCCCGAGGTGAGGGAACAGCTCATGAAAATTCAGAGGAGAATGGGTTCTTCAGGGGGAATTGTAGTGGAAGGCAGGGATATAGGCACTGTAGTCTTTCCCAGGGCAGATTATAAATTCTATCTGGATGCGTCCATTAAAGAGAGGGCTTTGAGGAGGTATAGAGAACTGAAAGTGAAAGGGGAGGAAGGGCAGCTGGCTGAACTGGAAAAGGCGATTCGCTCTCGAGACAAGCGGGACCGCACCAGAGGAGTAGCTCCCTTGAAGATAGCTCGTGATGCTGTAGTCATAGACTCTACAGATATGAGTAAGAAAGAGGTAGTGGAATTTATTCTGAAAAGAATCCAAACAGGGTAGCTTGGAATTTGGTTCGGCTCGCTGGCAATTTTTCCACGTAGAAAGGTCTGGAGTCCTCCCGAAAGGGAGGGTTGATAAACAGAACCTTGCTTTCGCAAGGACTCCACATCACAAACTATCTTTTAAATTGAGGCGGGTAATTTATGCTGTATATTTTAGGTTATTGGCTAACTTGGTTAACAGCTAAACTCCTGTTCCGTTTTCGAATTGAAGGAAGGAGAAATATTCCCCAAGGAGGAGCTATTATTGCTCCTAATCATGCCAGTTATTGGGACCCTCCTCTGGTGGGCGCAGCAATTGATAGATACCAAGTCTACTTTATGGCAAAAAGACAACTGTTCCGGTTCCCGATTTTCGGAACGGTTCTCAAGATGATACATACTTTTCCTGTAGATAGAGGAAAGATAGACATAGCTGCCTTCAGAAAGGCACTTAGAATTTTGAATGGGGGGAAAATCCTGGTGGTCTTCCCTGAAGGTAGTCGGGGAAAAGGAGGGCGCCTGAGATTTCCTCAACCCGGGGTTGCCTGGATAGCGCACAAGACCAAGTTTCCTGTCGTTCCTACCCTGGTTGTGAATACTCACAGGATAAAAGTTTTTCCCAGAGTAACTGTACGCTTTGGCTCACCTATATATTTCGAAACGGACCAAAGAGGGAAAAATGAAAAATCCCGCTACCGCAATTTCGCCCACAAAATAATGGAAGGAATAATAAAGTTAGACCGAGAAGAACAGTACCGATATGGAATATGAAATTGGAAATTTGGAATTTAAGAGATGCGACTTATTTTTGCTAAGAAACTGGGGTTTTGTTCGGGAGTAAGAAGGGCTATCTCTTTGGCGCAAAGTATACCAACAAGAGATAGTAAGAAAGGGACTGTCGCTACCCCGGTCTATACCTTAGGGCCACTAATTCATAATCCTCAGGAAGTCAAGCGCTTGGAAAGGCTGGGAGTAAAAGTTATCTCCAGCCTAAACCAGATTAAGACGGGAACTCTCATTGTGCCCTCTCATGGGTTACCTCAATCTATCTTGAAGAAAATAGAGAAAGCGCGACTTAAGTTGATAGATGCTACCTGTCCGTTCGTTAAACGGGCTCAATTGTTGGCAAAGAGCTTACATGAGAAAGGCTACCATGTAGTAATAGTTGGGCAGAAGTCTCATCCTGAAGTAATTTCATTGCTTTCTTTTGCCAATGGTGAAGCTTCTGTGGTGGAGACTCCTGGAGATGTGGGAAAGATTAACACAAGCAAAAAAACAGGAGTCATCAGCCAGACTACACAGTCGGTGGAAAGCTTCGAGAAGATTGTGAGAAGATTAAAGATAAAGAACAAACGGTTCAAAATTCATAACACTATTTGTAAAGAGACTTCCCAACGCCAGAAGGAGGCGAAAGGATTGGCGGAAAAGGCAGATCTCATGATTGTAATTGGCGGTAAAAATAGTGCCAATACTACCAGACTTTACAACATCTGTAAGAAGGTTACCCGTACTTACCATGTAGAATTGCCAGAGGAATTGAGACCCGGTTGGTTTAATAAAAAAGGAGTAGTAGGAATAACTTCAGGCACTTCCACTCCTGATTGGATAATTAAAAGTGTAATTAAAAGCTTGTTTAGGAGTAGCAGACTTTAGTCTGCGTTTAGATGATGGATACACAAAAAGAGAAAAATTACCATAACTCTAAAGATAGCTCTAAGATGGAAAAGTTATTAGACGACCTTGACAAAATCAAGGAAGGGAAAGTCGTTACCGGAAAGGTTGTCCAGATAAAAGGCGAATCTTTATTGGTCGATGTGGGCTTGAAGACTGAGGGAGTTCTCAGGAAAGAGGATGTAACCACTCCTTCCGGGAAATTAAAGGTAAAAGTTGGCGATAAAATCGAAGTCTTTCTGGAAAAAAGAGAAGATACCTTTGGACGACCTCTTATCTCCTTGAAGAAGGCGGAGGTTGCAAAGACCTGGGATAGAATTCGCGATGCTTACACCACACAGAGCGAAATACTTGGTAAAATAGTCAAAAAGATTAAAGGGGGTATGATGGTGGATCTGGGAGGCCCTGATTCTATTCTGGAGGAAGGAAAGGGGCTTGCTGAGGCTTTTATGCCTGCCTCTCAAGTTGGTTATCCTCCAGTAAAGGACCTGGATGGCGTTATTGGCCAGGTGGTGCCTCTAAGAGTAATCGAATTCAAACCAAAGAGGAATATCGTCGTCTCCTGGAGATTAGTAATTGAGGATGAGGTAAAGAAAAAAAGAGAAGAACTGTTAAACAGAATAAATATAGGAGACGTATTAAAAGGTAGTGTAAAGAATATCACCAAGTTTGGTGCATTTATTGACCTGGGTGGAATAGATGGACTCCTCCACATAGGCGACATAACCTGGGGTCGCCTGGGGAAGGTGGAGGATGCTTTGAAGATTGGCGAACAGTTGGACGTCAAAGTTCTCGCTTTCAACCGGGAGAAAGAGCAGATTTCATTGGGATTGAAACAGTTAGAGCCTCATCCCTGGGAAAATATTCGAGAGAAATATCCTGTTGATTCAACTCCCACGGGAAGAGTAACTGGCGTTCTTCCTTATGGTGCCTTTGTTGAACTGGAACCGGGAATAGAAGGCTTGATTCACGTCTCCGAGATGTCCTGGACGGAGAAAATAAGGCATCCCCGCGAAGTATTGAAAGTAGGAGACATGGTCAAAGTTAGAGTACTCAATGTAGATGAAAAAAACAGGAAATTATCTATTGGACTGAAACAGATACAACCCAATCCCTGGGCTCAGGCAAAAGAAAAGTATCCATCGGGGACAAGACTCACCGGAACTATTACCCATCTGGCACCTTTTGGTGCTTTTGTCAAATTAGAAGAAGGAATCGAAGGGATGATTCATGTTTCAGATATTTACTGGACAAAGAGACTGAGACATCCTGGACAGGTGCTCAAGGTGGGCGACCAAGTGGAAGCAGTGGTTCTGGATATAAATGTTGAGGCTGAGAAAATATCTCTGGGATTGAAACAGAAATCGAAAAACCCATACGAGAAGTATTTTGTAGGGAGTAATGTTCAAGGGAAAGTCGTTCATCTCACCAATTTTGGAGCTTTTGTAGAATTGGAACCGGACATCAAAGGGCTAATTCATATTTCCCAGGCGGGTAAGGAGAAAATTAAAGATATAAAAGAGGTTTTAAAGGTGGGAGATAAAGTCTGGACAAAAATTATTAAAGTCGATACCCAGCAGATGATAATCGATTTGAGTATTAAGGAGTATATCAAAGCACAGGAAAAAGCGGAGGTGGAAAAGTATATTGAACAGGAAATCCCGGGAACTACTATTGGCGAAATAATCAGTGAAAAATTGGACAATTCAGACAATTCAGAAAATGAGGAATAACTTGAAAAAAAAATTTCTCCTCTTTGTCTGCCTTTCATTTTCTCTCCTGTTTTTGAGAAAGCCTCTATCCTATTCGGACGTCTCCTTCGGTAAGAACAAGGTAATCGTTGATCAACACACCTGGCATATTGCAGAGACCGAACATTTCCAAATTTACCATTATCCTGAAGAGAGGCATCTAATTCCTAAAGTAAGCAAGATGCTGGAAAAAGCTTACGAAAAGGTTACCAGTGACTTTAATACCAGTATAGAAAAGAAAACACCTTTCTTCTTATATATGACACATAACCACTTTGAGCAGAATAACATTGCCAGTACCGGAGAGGGTGTCGGTGGTTTCTCCGAGCCCTATAAGAACAGGTTTGTAATTCCTATAACCGGTTCGGATAAAGAACTGGAACATGTGATTACTCATGAGTTCACCCATATTGCAATTTTCAATATCTGGTATGGTGGGTTCTGGAAATCGGCCAGTCTGATGAGATTTGTCTTCTATCCCTTGTGGATAATTGAAGGATTGTCAGAATATGAGAGTAAAGAAGAATGGGAAACTTATGACCATATGCTTTTAAGGGACGTTGCTATTTCCGATATGATAATTCCCCTGGGTAAGTTACACAGTTTCAATCATTTGAAAATGCATCAGATCTCCTTAGGGTATCAAGAGGGACACAGTGCAATCAGTTTTTTAGCAGAAGAATACGGAGAGGATAAAGTTCCTAAATTGATTAAGGATCTTCGGGAAAGCCTGGACATAAATGGAGTTTTTTTGCACACAATCGACACTGACTTATATAGTTTTGACAAAAAATGGCAGAAATATATGAAGGAAAAATATCAACAGGAAGCAGAAGGAAAGGAAGAGGCTGAAATTTATGGGAAGAAACTTACAGAAAATGCCGAGTTCAACGGCCCTCCGGTTCTCTCTCCCGACGGAAAGAGAATAGCTTTCATTTCTACCCGTAACGGATATGGCGACCTGTTTGTGATGAACGTTGACGGAACGAGCCAAGAATCGATTCTAAAATCGGGGATTGGGAAGAGTCTGGATGTCATCCACTACGAAGGACACGCTATTTCCTGGTCCCCGGATGGAGAAAAAATTGCTTTTGCAGGAGAGAAAAGAGAGAAAGATTATCTTTATATAATTAATCTCAGAAAAAATAAGCTAAAGAAACTTCGTCTACCTCTGGAAGTTCTAAAATTCCCTTGTTTTTCGCGCCAAGGGGATAAGATTGTTTTTGTGGGAATGGAAGGAGGTATAAACGACCTCTACTTAGTGGATGCCAATGGGAAGAACCTGGAGAAGTTAACCAGCGATGAGTTCGATGACAATTATCCTGTCTTTTCTCCTGATGATAAGAAAATTGTATATGTCTCTGAAAGGGAGAAACAGAAAGACCTCTTTCTTTTGGATATGGAAACTCTTGCAATTACCCGATTGACTTCCACTCCCAGTGACGAGATTGATCCCTGCTGGGCACCTGATGGTGATAGTATCATCTATATTGGCGATTATTCAGGAATTTATAACATTTACCGCATGGACTTAAGCGATCTCGGAGAAGATATTCAGGAAGAGAATCCGGAACTGGACATTTTCCAATTGACTGATGTCAAAGTAGGAATTTTTACTCCGGAGATATCTCCCGACGGAGAGCATCTACTTTTCGTTTCTTATCGGCATGGAGAGATGAACATTCACCGTGGAGAATTTCCCCGGGAAGAGGTGTTTGTAAAAAAATTGAAGGGAAGAAAAGAGAAAGGGGAAACATCCATAGCCCAATTGCCTCAAGAGCCCACTGGACCCATCATAAGCCCCTATCCCTCTCCAGTGACCAGGATTTATCCCTATAGATTCAAGGCATCCACAGATCTCATTTTTCCTATGCTTTTTTATTCCACAACAGAAGGTCTGTATACAGCTGGATACTGGCAGGCAAGTGATATGCTGGGAAACCATGGGATGACCTCTTATGTGGAGTATGCCTCGGAATATGACTGGCTAACCTATCAAGTAGGTTATATTTATCAAAGGTGGCGGCCTGCTTTAGGCTTTTTCGCTTATGGAAAGACGAGACGCGAATCTGAAGGCGATGATAATAATACAGTCCATACCAGTGAATTTGCCGAAGAGATGATGGTCAGTTATCCTTTTGACCGTTTCCGGCGGGTAGACCTGGGACTTATTACTGAGTCTAAGCGAGAGTGGAATGGAGATAATATCAGAACCCGGGAGAACGGGGTTGCTCTTTCTCTGGTAAGGGATACAACCCAGGGAAAGATTCTGGACATAATGAGCGGTAGCAGGGCCAATTTTACGGTTTATCAAGCATTTAAAGCGCTCGATGGAGACCTCGATTATATAAAGTATATCCTCGATGCCAGGAAATATTTCAAATTATCCGAACGCAATGTTTTAGCATTTAGATTTCTGGGAAGGCTAAGCCAGGGAAAGGATAGAGAAGAACCCTCTTTAGGGGGAGAGAGTAAGTTACGCGGCCTTTCTAAGGGTTACTCCTCGGGGAGCAGGTTAGCCCTGATTAATGCTGAGTGGAGGTTTATGCTCTTTCCGGAAATAAATTGGAGGTTCAGACTTCTCTGGCCGGAGATATATTTAAAGAGCCTGCAATTTTGTCTTTTTACCGATTCAGGAGCAGCGTGGAACGAGCCTGAGGAGATAAGAACAATTTCAGATATAAAAAACACAATTGGAATAGGAGTAAGAATAAACACTTTCCTCATCCAGATGTTTCCCTTTACACTCAGGTTAGATTATGGCTGGCGGACGGATAAATTCAGTGGAAAATTCTATTTTTCTCTGGGTCCCACTTTTTAAATATTGTAATTATGGTTTGGTCGCGTAGGGGCGACCGCAATTTATCCCGATACATCGGGATGGTCGCCCAAGGGCTTTATGCCCGTAAGAATTACGCCCATAAAGGGCTACACTACGAAAAACAAGAACAAGTAAGTATACAATTAGTTTAGTGTAGTTGACAAGATTTCAAAAATTTATTAATATATAAAAATATAAATGAACTCTTTAATGGTAGCTATTATTGCGGTTCTGCTTCTGGGGTGCGGATTTAAATTTTACGGAAAGATTATAGAGAAACTGTGGGACGTTAACCCCCAGAGAAAGACCCCGGCAGTGGAAATGACGGACGGTATAGATTATGTACCGGCAAAGCATTGGACAATTCTCTTCGGACACCATTTTGCTAGCATTGCCGGGGCCGGACCAATCATCGGACCGGTGATTGCCGTAGCTATTTGGGGATGGGTGCCAGCTCTCATCTGGATAGTAATAGGTTCCATATTTATGGGGGGAGTTCATGACTTTTCCTGTTTGATGAGCTCTCTAAGACATAAGGGCAGGTCGATTGGCGATGTTGCCGAATCTACAATGAGCCACCGGGCAAAAATGCTGTTTGCTACTTTCTTGTGGCTGACTCTTATTCTGGTGGTAGCAGTGTTTGCCGCTGTTACCAGTACAACTTTGGTGAACGAACCGAGAATAGTAATACCTACTTTTGGCTTGATTTTCGTTGCCATTCTTACCGGACTGATGATTTATAAATGGAAAATTAACCAGGTGGTTGCAACAGCTATAGGCCTGATTTTACTGGTAAGTCTTCTGATTCTGGGATACTATTATCCCATATCTCTGGGAGTAGAAGGCAGCACAAAAATCTGGATAGTTATATTATTGTTGTATGCATTTATTGCTTCTATTACCCCTGTAAATATTCTCCTCCAACCGCGGGATTATCTATCTACTTTTATCCTGTTTTTTGGACTAATTTTTGGCTATTTAGGACTGTTTTTTTCTCATCCCAGGATGCACACTCCTGCTTTCGTACAGTGGTCTAGCAGTCAGGGGACTCTCTGGCCAATGTTATTTGTCATTGTTGCCTGTGGAGCAATTTCAGGATTCCATTCCTTAATTGCCAGTGGAACAACGTCCAAGCAATTGGCAAATGAGAAAGATGCGAAGAAGGTGGCGTATGGAGGAATGATTCTGGAAGGTGTTCTGGCCAGCCTGGCTCTTATTGCTGTAGCAGCGGGTCTTTATTGGACCGGAGGAGCGGGACGGGAAGGATTGGTCTATCCAGAATTAATTAAGGAAGGGAACTGGATTGTGACCTTTGCCCGAGGTTTTGGTCAGATAGCAGCACCTCTTCTGGGCGCAACTTTCGGCCCATTAGTTGCCATGGTCATGCTAAATAGTTTTGTAATGACCACTTTAGATAGTGGTACAAGAATTAACCGCTATATAACAGAAGAGTTGTTTGGTGAAGGTTTGAAATGGAAAATATTCCAGAACCGTTATTTTTCTACAGCAGTAATCATTTTCTTCGCAGGATACTTAGCATTAGGCAATTGGAAGGCAATTTGGCCAATTTTTGGGGCTTCAAATCAACTGGTAGCAGCGTTGGCTCTTCTGGTAATTACCGTTTATCTCTGGGCGATGAAGAAACCCACAAAATATACAATCTATCCAGGGATTTTTGTTCTATTTACCACCACTGGAGCCTTGATATACCAGGTGCGTGGCTTCATTAGAAATCAGAACTACTTGTTGGCCATAATTGGCGTGATTTTGCTCATTCTGGCCATTTTTATGGTCAGGGAGGGGGTAATAGTCGTTCGGAAAGTAAAACGGGCCTAAAACCCGTTAAATAATCCCTGTCCCTGTCCCGGAGTGGCTTTCTTTGGAAGCCAGAACTCTTTAAAGCTATAATTTTAATTTTTTCGTGCATTTTGGCTGTTTTTGTGATATAATAAAAAACAATCCAGAGGCGAAAAACAAAAGGCCCTCAGAAAGGGAGAACTATGGCAGAAGAGTGTGCAATCTGCGAGAAAGAGGTAGAGAAGACAGTCAAGTGTCCCCTACTAAATAGAAGTACCTGCCTTTCCTGTTGCTTTGCCATATCCTCTGGAAGAGTGGATATGATTCAGAGGATAAGGAAAGAGTATGAGCTGCAAAAGGAAGATATCCTCAAGGCATGTAGCACTTGTCTGGAAAAGGCCGGAGGAGTGGGTGAATAACCCCGTTGTTTAATAGATGGAGCCTTCTCACTTTTCCCAACAAAGTACTGCCACCTTCTTGAGAAGTCCCGCAAAAAAGGAAAGAACTCCCACCTTTATTACCAATTCAGCAAAAAGTTTAGCAGAAAGAGGGATTTTTCTATCCCTTTTAGCCAAAGTTAAAGTAAATTATAAATATGTATTTGTTTCTTTATGATATTAGAAGACTTTCAGGTAGAAATTAATGACTTGGTTTAAGCCAGTTTAAATATTAAAAGTTAACATAATAATCATTATATGTCGTAGTGCGACATCTGAGGAGGGAAACTTTGGGGGTCCTTTGGGGGTTCTAAAGATTACGTCTTTTCTTATTGAGTAATTTCCTTATCTGTTTCAATTTTTCTTCGCTGGGTCTAGCCTTCCCGCTAAACCAACGCTGGACTGTCCTTGTGCTAACTCCAAGTTCCCTGGCTATCTCGCCGGTCTTATAATCATAGTATAAGTAGAATTGGTGAAGTTCTTTGAGTTCTTGAAGTTCTTTTTCCATAAAAGTGGATATCCAGCCGTTTGTAGGCACAGATTCAATCTGTGCAACTGTGGAGTAGCAGAGCTTGCTCTGCGCCTTGCTCTATATGTTAACTAATTGCGAAACAAGTTTCGCTACTCCAAAACTCCGGGGTCCCCCGATGAAATCGGAGGTTGTTCCTCCCTTTCGGGAGAACTCCAGAATAATGAGACCTTTTCAATGGAGATGCCTACAAAATAGGGCATAAAATGGGACAAACAGATATTGGGGAACAGGTTTTTGGAAAAAGTGCCTTAAAACGCAAAATTTAGCCTTTTTTAAAGGCTTATGCCTTATAAAGGGCCATTTTTACGTCAAAAAGGCACTGCCAAGGCAAAAACAGCAAAAAGTAGCTTTAACACAATTATCGTGAGCACTACCAAAAGGATGTAATGAACGATGGCTCTACCAAGTTTCTTATTTTTTCGGAACTCTCTGAAAGCAAATAGTGCCCCGATAATCAGAAGTA